>JBBQYZ010000336.1:0-4614 GCA_038208205.1 Gemmatimonadales bacterium
CTGCAGGTCGGCGTGGAATGGGGCGACCCGGCGGACGAACAGCGTCCGAACAAGCCACTGCCGCTCGTGGGCATCTCGGTACCGCTGCCGTTCTTCGATCGCAACCGTGGCCCGATCGCGCAGGCGGTGGCCGAGCGCGACCGCGCGCGCGCTGAGCTGCAACTGGCACGACTCGACGCCCGCCGCCGGCTGGGGGAGGGACTTCGCGAGCGCGAGTCGCTGCGCGCTCGGGTGGCGCGCGACCGCGAGCTCGTGATCCGCGCCGAACGCGTCGCGGCGAAGTCGTTGACTGCGTATCGCGAGGGAGCGTCCGCGCTCCCCGCTGTGCTCGAGGCGCGTCGCACGGCGCGCGAGGTGTTGGGGCAGTACATCGATGACCTCGCGGCGCTGCTCACGATCCAATCGGAGCTCCGCGCGCTCACTCAGACCGTGCCACCGCAATGATCACGCATCGCACGCTGTCGAGGCGCACCGGGTGGGCGCCGCTCGTCACTGCGCTCCTTGCCATGGAGCTCCTCGTCACCGCCAGCTGCGGAACGGGGAAGTCCGGTGAGGCCCAGGGTGAGGCGGCCACGCCGGTCGTCGCGGCGAGGACGGCGCCGGTGAGCGTGGAGCCGTTCGCGCGGACGCTGTCGGCGATCGGCACCGTGGTGGCACGCCCAGGCCGGTACGCGGCCCTCAGCGCGCCGTCGGCCACGCGCATCTCGCGCGTGTACGTATCGGTCGGCGCACGCGTGAGCGCCGGCCAGCCGCTCGTCGAGTTCGAGCAGGTCGGGTTCGACGCCGCGGCGACGGGCGCGCAGGCGGCGTTGGTCGCGGCGCAACGCGGCTACGAGCGCGCCCAGCGCCTCGCCAACGAGGGCATCGTGCCGCGAAAGGATGCCGAGCAGGCATCGGCGGAGCTGGCCAGGGTGCGCAGCGAGGCAGTCACGGCTCGGCGCGCGCAGCAGCTCTCCGTGCTCCGTTCGCCGGTGAGCGGGGTCGTCACGCGCATGACCGCGGTGCTCGGCGCACCAGCGGACGCCGGTCAGGTCCTCGTGGAGGTGGCCGACCCGTCGTCGTTCGACGTGGTGCTCTCCCTCGCGCCCACGGAAGCCGCCGACGTGCGACCCGGCTCGAGCGTGTCGCTCACCGCGGGCGACAAGAGCGGGGGCGAGCAGATCGGCGCTGGTCGCGTCGCGTCGGTGGGGGCCGCGGTGGACAGCGGCTCGCGCGCCGTGCAGGTGCGCGTGACCGTGACCACGCCTCGCCGCGCGCTGCGCCTCGGCGAGAGCGTCAATGGCGCGATCACGGTCGAGACACGACCGAACGCCATCGTGGTGCCGACCGTAGCGCTCGTGCCCGGCGAGGCGCCCGGCGACTACAAGGTGTTCGTGGTCGACAAGTCGGGCGTCGCGCACGAGCGCGAGGTCAAGGTAGGCGGCCGCACGGAGACCAGAGCCGAGATCACCGAGGGACTGCAGGGCGGTGAGACGGTGGTGACGCAGGGAGCGTTCGGCATGCAGGACAGCGCCCGGGTGGCGCGCCCAGTGGCCACGTCGCCCGCGCCGTGAGCGAACAGTCCAGGAGCGACCTCGCGCCGCATGGCCGTTGGACGCTCGCCGGCGTCGTCGCTAGTCAGCGCCGGTTCGTCTATCTCCTGATCGCGCTGTTGTGCGCCGGAGGGATCTGGGCGGCGCTCCGGCTGCCGTCGGCGATCTATCCTGAGCTCCAATTCCCTCGCGTCACGATCGTGGCGCAAGGCTCGGCTCTCGGAGCGCGGCAGGTGGTGTTCGCCGTCACGCAGCCGATCGAGGAGGCGGTCGGTGTGGTGCCCGGCGTCACCCGCGTGCAGTCCAGATCCATCCGCGGTGGTGCCGAGATCTCGGTGACGTTCGCCGAGGGCACGGACATGCCGTACGCGCTGCAGCAGACCCAGGCGCGCGTGAATCAGATTCGCGGCGAGCTCCCGGCCGGTCTCGACCTCGAGGTGGAGCGTCTGTCGCCGTCGCTGTTCCCGATCATCTCGTACAACCTCGAAGGGGGCGACCCCGCGACGCTGTACGACATCGCGCGCTACCAGATCCGTCCCGTGCTGTCGCGCGTGCCCGGCGTGGGGCGCGTGGAGGTGCAGGCGTCCGACGTGCGGGAGATCGAGGTGATCGCCGACCCCACCCGGCTCGCCGAGCAGGGGCTGTCGTATGAGGACGTGGCGAACGCCATCAAGACGTCCACCTCGGTGAACGCGGTGGGCCGCGTGGCGCAGGACTACAAGCAGCTCCTCATCGTGACCACTCAGGAGGCAACGACGCCCGAGGACGTCGGCGACGTGCTGGTCGGCACGGGCGGCCTCCGGGTGCGCGACATCGCGAGCGTGGAGCTTGGCACCGAGGACCACGTGCGCCTCGTGGCCGGCGACGGCCGGCCCGCCGCGCTGCTGAACATCACGCGCCAGACCGGTGGCAACACGGTGGCGATCTCCGACAGCCTGCGCACGCTCGCTGAGGCGCTGGGCAAGACCTTACCCAAGGGCGTCACGCTCAAGCGCGTCTACGACCAGGCGCAGCTCGTGTCCGATGCCGTGTCGTCGGTGCGCGACGCGATGCTGATCGGCGCCCTGCTCGCGGTGATCATCCTCTTCCTCTTCCTGCGCAAGGCACGCATCACGGCGATCAGCGCGGCGTCGATCCCGCTCACCCTCGCCATCACGGTGTTCGTGATGTGGCTGATCGGGCAGACCTTCAACCTGATGACGCTGGGCGCGATGGCGATCGCGATCGGCCTCGTGATCGACGACGCGGTCGTGATCACGGAGAACATCGTGCGCCATCTCGGTTTCACGCCGGACCGCGGGATGGCGATTCGCGAGGCGGTGCAGGAGCTGCTGGTGCCGGTCACCGCATCCACGATCACGACGGTGGTGGTGTTCCTGCCCCTCCGGCTGCTGCAGGGGGTGGAGGGACAGTTCTTCGCCGCGCTGTCGATCACCCTGACGATCGCGGTGCTCGTGTCGCTCGTGCTGGCGGTGACGATCATCCCGCTGATGGCGGAGGCGTTCCTCACGGCGGCCGACGCCGAGGGGGAGAGGAATGAAAAGGAGCCGGCGCGGCCACCGCGCGGCGCACTGGCGCGACTGGGCCGGGCGTTCGAGGTGATGGCGGACCGCTACGAGCGCTCGCTCGACCGGGCGCTGCACCACACGCGTCTGATGATCGTCGGCGCGGTGACGATGGTGCTGCTCGGGGTCGTCGCCTATCGATTCGTGGGCACCGGCTTCCTGCCCGAGATCGATGAGGGGGCATTCGTGCTCGACTACTTCAGCCCTGGCGGCAGTGCGCTGGCAGAGACCGACCGTCAGGTGCACGTGGCGGAGCGAATCCTCCTCGGGACGCCCGAGGTCGAGGGGATCTCTCGCCGCACCGGCGCCGAGCTCGGACTGTTCGCCACCGAGCAGAATCGCGGCGACATCGCGGTGCGGCTCACGGGCGAGGGCGATCGCGACCGGTCGAGTCAGGAGGTGATCGACGACGTGCGTGCACGGGTCGAGTCCGCGGTGCCGCGGCTGCGCATCGAGTTCGTGCAGATCCTCAGCGACGTGATCAACGACCTCGCCGGCGCGGCGAGGCCGGTGGAGATCAAGCTGTACGGCGCCGACCTGGACGCGCTGGAGAGCTACGCGCGCAAGCTCGCGCCGGGGATGGCGAAGATCGAGGGACTCGAGGATTTCTTCGACGGCGTGGCCGACCCCGCGCCGGAGCTCGACATGGCGATCAACGCCGCCGAGGCCAATCGCGCCGGGCTGACCCCCGATCAGGTCGCGGCGTCGGTGAGCGGCGCGATGCTTGGCATCCCGGCCGGCCAAGTGCGCCTGCAGGACCGATCGATCGGCGTGCGCGTCCGCGCGCCGGACGTCGTCCGCAACGATGCGCTTCGACTCGGAAGCCTCCCCGTGGTGGTGCCCGCGACGCGGACGACGGCGCCGCTCTCTTCGATGGCCACCTTCACGCCGGGTGAGACGCGCTCGGCGTTCACACGCGAGAACCAGCAGCAGCTCATCACGATGACCTCCGACGTGAGCGGCCGCTCGCTCGGCGCGATCATCGCCGACGTGAAGGCGGCGCTGAGACGGACGCCACCGCCGCCGGGGATCAGGCTGGAGCTCGGGGGACAGTACGCGGGGCAGCAGACGGCGTTCAAGTCGCTCCTCGCCGTGCTCGCCTTGGCGATCGCCGCGGTGATCGGGGTGATGGTCCTGCAATTCCGCTCGTTCGTCGAGCCGCTCGTCGTGCTGGTTGCCGCGCCGATCTCGTTCGTCGGCGCCCTGGCCCTGCTGATCGTTACCGGAACTCCGCTCAACGTGTCCTCGTTCATGGGGCTGATCCTGCTCGTCGGATTGATCGTGAAGAACGGCATCATCCTGCTCGACTTCGCGCATCACCGAATGCTCACCGCGGGCGAGACGCTGGAGCCGGCCCTGCTCGAAGCCGGCCGCGTGCGACTGCGCCCGATCCTGATGACGACGCTGTGCACGTTGTTCGGCCTGTTACCGCTCGCGCTCGGCCTCGGCGCGGGCAGCGAGCTGCAGCGTCCACTCGCGCTCGCGGTCATCGGCGGACTCGCGCTGTCCACCCCGAT
>JBBQYZ010000337.1:0-4609 GCA_038208205.1 Gemmatimonadales bacterium
TTGAGCTGCTGCGTGAGCCACGTGGTAGGCTGGTAGCGCAGGTCCACGCCGCCGGTGAAGCGATTGACGCCCGAGCGCGAGTCGATCAAGCCGGCGATGTCGGGGTTGGCGTAGCGGAAGCCCTTGGTCGTGGTGTTGAGCAGCGAGGGCGAGCTCCACACCATCATGTCCCAGATCCCGAAGCCGTCCGCCGCCTGAGCGAACCGCGTCTCGTTCTTGGAGAAATTCAGGTAGCTGTCGAACTTCCACTTGGACGACGGCAGCAACGAGAGGTTGAGCCGCGCGCCCGCCGTGTTCTCCCAGTTGTAGTCCACGATGCCGTTGTTCGACCCGAAGTCGCCCGAAGCGAAGTAGCGCGCCGTCTCGCTGCCGCCGCTGATGCTCGCGTTGGCGGAGTTGATCGCGCCGTTGGTGAAGATGTCCTTGCCGGTCTGCGCCTTGTAATAGTTGAAGATGTTGAAGCTGTCGACCTGCGCGGTGTTCGGGTTGATGCCGTAGGTGTAGCGGAAGCGCCCCGCCGGGTTCCGCATGAAATTGGTGCCCGAGCGCAGCGCGAGGTCCACCTTCGCCGCCCCGGCCTTGCCCCGCTTCGTCAGCACTTGGATGACGCCGTTGGACGCCTCGGTCCCGTACAGCGTCGCCGCCGCCGGTCCCTTGATGATCTCGATGGACTCGATGTCCTCGGGATTGAAGTCGTTGAGGCGGGCGGCGGTCCGACCCTGCCGGATCGCCGGTCCCCCGGCGGCGTTGTTGTCGATGCGGACGCCGTCCACGTAGATGATCGGCTGGTTGGTGAGCGAGAGGCTCGACGTCCCGCGGATGCGGATGGCGCTGCCCGCGCCGACCATGCCCGCCGCGGGCTGCACGATCACGCCGGGGTCGCGCTGCCCGAGCAGCTGCTGCACGTTCGTCGAGGGCGAGGTCTCGGCGATCTTCGCCGCATCGATCCGGCCGACCGCGTTGCCGATCTCGCGCACCTGCGTGCCCCCCGCCGTTCCCGTCACCACCACCGCGTCGAGCGAGGTCGGGCTGGAGGACATCGCGAAGTCCACCGTCACGGTCTTGCCGTCTTCCAGCGTCGCGGCCCGCTCGACCGCCGCGTAGCCGAGCAATCGCGCACGCAGGCGCACGACACCGTACGTGTTGGAGATGAAGCGGTAGCGTCCCTGGGCATCGGTCATCCCGCCGATCTGGGTGCCGACGATGTTCACCTGAACACTTGGCAGCGGCTGGCCCGATCGCTCGTCGGTGACGCGTCCACTGATGGTCGCCGACAGCTCGCCGGTGGCGCGACCCGGCTCGTGCCCGGAGGCGAGCATCAGCGGAGCCTCCTGGGCGCCGAGAGACAGAGTCGCCACTGTCAGCAGCAGCGACGCTGACGCGAATGTATTCCGGTAGAACATGGACATCTCCCGACTGTGGTGGGGGCCGTGAAGGGAAGCTGACGGGGCGGGCACGAGCACGGGCCGGGGAACGACGGGCCCTGGGGTATGCGGGGCGGGATATTCGACGACGAGGGAGCGGGGCCGCGGAAATGTGGGGGCACACGCGACGTGGGACAAGAACGCATGGCCGTGCCAGATCGCCTGGCCGGCCGGCAGGATGGGGTGGGAATCGCCACGCGACATCGATTGCACGATCGCTCTTGCGGCGTCGCCACGCGCCGCGCAAGATCGGCGGTGCGCGACTCGCCAGTCGCGATTCGCGCGACCCGCGAATGCCGCAGCGGTTCGTGGCAGCACGCCGTATCACGGGTCGACGACCCCCTCCGATCCCGACGAGCCCCCCCGAGATCATGACCATGCGCGTCCCCCCACTCATGCACGCCCTGGCCGGCGCGCTCGTCGCCGCCGGGCTTCTCGCCGCCCGCCCCCCCGCGCTGTCCGCGCAGGCGACGACCCCGCGCACCGATACTCTCCGCGTGGCGGGGCTTCAGCAGGCAGTCGAAGTGCTGCGCGATCGTTGGGGCGTACCGCACATCTACGCCCGAAACGAGCACGATCTCTTCTTCGCGCAGGGATATTCGGCCGCGCGCGACCGCGCCTTCCAGTTCGAGATGTGGCGACGCCAGGCGACGGGCACCATGGCCGAAGTGCTCGGCCGGCGGGAGCTGCCCCGGGACCAGGGCGCCAGGCTCTTCCGGTACCGCGGGAGCATGGCCACGGAGATGGCACACTATCACCCGCGCGGCGCATCGATCCTGGGCGCATTCGTCGAGGGCGTCAACGCATATGTGGACGAAGCGTCGCGCAATCCCGCCCTCATTCCAACCGAGCTGCGCATGCTCGGCATCAAGCCGGGCCATTGGACCACCGACGTCGTCATCTCCCGTCACCAGGGCCTGCTCGGCAACATTGGTGAGGAGCTCACGAATGGCCGCTTCGTCGCCAAGCACGGCGCGGTGCTGCTGCAGAAGATCCAGTGGTATCACCCTGGTCCGAACACGCCGGTGCTCGCGCTCGACCCGATGATCGACGGCGCCGGCCTCGACGCACCGATCCTCGCGCTGTACGACGCGTTCCGCGCGCCGATGCGCTTTCAACCTGCCGACCTCGAGGTCGCCTACCGCGGCGATAGCGCCGCGCACCGGCGCCTGGCTGCGCTCGACTCGGCCGCCGACGACGACGTACGCTGGAACCAGCGCCGCGACATCGGTAGCAACAACTGGGTCGTCAGCGGTCAGCACACCCTCAGCGGACGAGCGCTGATGGCCAACGATCCGCACCGCGCCATCGCTGCTCCCTCACTGCGCTACTTCGTGCACCTCAACGCGCCCGGCTGGAATGTCATCGGCGGCGGAGAGCCCGTCATTCCCGGCGTCTCGATCGGACACAACGAGCACGGCGCGTGGGGGCTCACCGTCTTCGGCACCGATGGCGAGGATCTCTACGTCTATCGCACCAATCCGGCGAATCCGTCGCAGTACCAGTATCGCGGCGCGTGGGAAACGATGCGGACGATCACCGAGTCGATCCCGGTCAAGGGAGAGGCGCCGGCGACGGTCGCGCTGCGCTATACCCGCCACGGCCCGGTCGTCTACGAGGACACGGCGCGGCACCTCGCGTACGTGGTGCGTGCCGCGTGGCTCGAGCCGGGCGGCGCGCCATACATGGCGTCGCTGCGCATGGATCAGGCGAAGAGCTGGGAAGAGTTCCGCGCCGCGTGCAACTTCAGCAACATCCCGGGCGAGAACATGGTCTGGGCCGACGTGGGCGGCAACATCGGCTGGCAGGCGGTCGGCATCGCACCCATCCGTCCCAATTCGAGCGGACTCGTGCCGGTGCCGGGCGACGGGCGCTTCGACTGGGCCGGCTATCTCCCGATCATCGAGAAGCCGCACTCGTACAACCCGCCCGAGGGGTTCATCGGGACAGCCAACAACAACCTCACGTCCGAGACCTACGCGCATCGCGACGCCATCGGCTGGAGCTGGGCCGATCCGTATCGGTGGGCGCGCATCTCCGAAGTGCTGGGCTCCGGGCGCCGCGTGTCCATGATGGACATGATGCGGCTCCAGACGGACTACACCTCCATCCCAGCGCGGTCGCTCGTCCCGCTGCTCGCGTCGCTGCCCGCCTCCAACGCGGTCACGGAGCGCGCCCGCCAGTCGCTGCTCGGCTGGGACAACGTCCTCGACAAGACTTCCGTCCCCGCCGGAATCTACGAAGCGTGGTTCCGGGAGCTCTCGAGCGAGGTGACGGACGTGATGGTTCCGGCATCCGCGCGCCCGATGGCGCGAGGCATTCCCGCCAAGCGCATCATCGAGTGGCTCACCGCACCGGGCGGCGAGTTCGGGACGAACCCCGGCGCGCGGCGCGACAGCGTCCTCCTCTCCAGCCTCGACGTCGCCGTCGCGGACCTCACGAAGCGTTACGGCGCCGACATGTCCGGGTGGGCCTGGGGCCAGTACCACCAGGCCATGCTGCAACATCCGATGAGCAGCGCCCTTAACGCCGAGCAGCGCGCCAGGTTCGAGGTCGGCCCGTGGCCGCGCGGTGGCGACGGCAACACGGTCGGTGCGACCGGCGGTGGCCCCAACCAGCTCTCGGGCGCCTCCTTCCGCTACATCGTCGAAGCCAATGACTGGGATTCGTCCGTCGGCGCCAACACGCCCGGCCAGTCGGGCGACGTGGACAGCCCGCACTACCGCGACCTGTACGAGCTGTGGAAGAATGACCGGTACTTCCCGGTGAAGTATTCGCGGCCAGCGGTCGAGGGTGTGACCGAGCTGCGCACGATCCTCACCCCCGCCCCCCGCTAGCAGCTCGCGCGAACGCCAGCCCCCCGGTCTGCATGCGTCGTCTGCACCACAACCTGACCTTCCAGGTCCTCGTCGCCATCACGCTCGGCGTCATCCTCGGCCTGCTGGCGCCGGACACCGGCCGGGCGATGAAGCCGGTCGGCGACACCTTCGTGAACCTCGTGAAGATGGTGATCGCGCCGGTCATCTTCCTCACGATCGTGCTCGGCATCGCCAACATGAGCGACCTGACGAAGGTGGGGCGCGTGGGCGGCAAGGCACTCCTCTACTTCGAGATCGTCAGCACCATCGCGCTGGCGATCGGGCTCGTGGTGGTGAACGTGACCAAGCCGGGCGCGGGGCTCGACG
>JBBQYZ010000338.1:0-4609 GCA_038208205.1 Gemmatimonadales bacterium
GTCGATCCGTGACGTCGCGAAGGCGGCGGAGGTCTCGGCCGGGCTCGTCCAGCACTACTTCCCGACGAAGGCTGCACTGCGGGAGGCAGTCAACGAGTACGTCGCCTCTACGGTCGTCGCTGCTTTCAGCGACCTAACTGCCGGCACCTCGCCAGCTCAACTCCCTGAAGTCGTCGGGCAACGTATCACGAGCATCTTTCGCGATCAGCCCGTCATGTTGTTGTACGCGGCGCGAGCGCTCGCGGAGCACGATGAGAGCGCGGCCGGCCTCTTCGACGTTTTCGTTGAGGTCGCGATCGAGCAATTCGGACTCGCGGAGCGCGATGGACTCCTCCATGCTGACGTCGACTTGCTGTGGGCCGCCTTGCAGATCGTCGTCTACAACTTGGCGACGATTCTCTTCGAAGATGCGTTGAACCGCCACCTGCCGAAACCGTTGCGGAGCGACGCGGGGCTGGAGCGGTGGCGCGAAGCATCCACGGCACTGTTTGAGAGAGGCATCTACAAGCCGCCGATCCAGCGGGCAGCTTCCCGCAAGCGGGTGACGCCGTCTCCTCGAAAGCGGGGGTGAGAAGTGGTGAGCGCGATCCGGATCCCTGCGTCGGTGTGGGGAGTGGTCCTCGGTTGAACGGGGTGTCGCTCGGCTAGGACGCGGCGACCTGCGGCGCTACCTCGATGTAGACCGCCGGAACGTTGATCCGGTCCAGGAACAGTTCCATCATCTTGGTCGGCGGGTCCCAGTTCGATCTGAGGATGTCATGGGCACGGATCGCGTCGCTCTCGGGAAGGATGCGCGCCGTTCCGAGGAGCATGGGGCCCGTTGGCTTGCCCCGAATGTTGCAGGCGCAGATGTGGACCGACGGGTTGTTGCGAAGGCGGGTCATCTTGGCGACGTGAGGCTCGGACCGAAAGTAGGCCTTGCCGTCCGCGAGGCCGAGGTTGACCGGCGTCGCGATCGGTTCGCCGGATTGCTTGAAGCTGACGATCAGGCATTGACGAGCGCCTCGGAGCGACGCGAAGTCGCCGGTGTCGGCGGGTCGCCGCGCCGCGCTGGGTGTCTGTCGATGACGCACCAGCTTGAAGAACCGGTACTGCAGGGCCATGAGCCGGCTCGGCCACGGCAACTTGGCGCCCGCCTGTCGTGAGCTCCTGAGCCCGCGGCGTCCCCACCGGCGCGATGGGTGCGGTTGTTGGCCCGGAGCCAGACGTCGCTGAGCTTCAGCCCACGCGTCGGTGAGGTCGAACCGATCGGTGTCCCATGTCGTGCCTGCGACCGACATCCGGTCGCGATAGGGGCCGATCGTGTCGATGTGTCGCTGCGACCGTACGAACTGGTGAAGGTCCTTGTCGGTCGACCACAGCGACACCGTCCACGTCGTCCGCTTCAGTGGTTCGGTCGCGAGCTGCACACCGACAGCGCCCGGAGTCTCGGGCCAGTGCGATCGCAGGCGTAGGCCTCTGAGATAGATCGCGGGCATGTCCCGGAACTTGTGGACTTCCGTCCGCGTGGCACTGACGATCCCGGCGGTGGCGGGCTCTGCCGGACCGGACTTCCAGGGGATTTTCTGCAACATCGCTATGCCGCCATCGATCGAGTCAGGATCACCGTGCGCGGACGTCTGCTTGTGGGACGGCCACGTCCGGTAGCCAGCTGCCGTGGAACCCGAAGGGAACTCGCTGTGGCAGGTGGATGGTGGCGACTGGTTCGCCGGTGAAGTCCTGGGCACCGAGGATGACCACCTCACTACGATCGGTCGTTGCGTCGTGGAGGTAGGTCATGACCCACCCGTCGTCCTCGCCCGCACTCGCTTCTCGAGGCACGAACACCGGCTCTTGCGCCACTCGTCCCGGACCGAAGTCGTGCAGCACGCTCTGGCCGCTCACGACGTCGTGTTTCAGCAGGGCTCCGAGGGGATCGAAGCTCACCGAGTAGCCGTAGCGATGGCGACGGCCGGTGAGACGTTCGTCATGACGCGGGAACTCCTGGGGGCGGTCATCGAGCTGCTCTCGGGTGGCCTTGCCGGACGAGATGTCGAAGACGAACCGATCCAACGTCGGGGGACCGTCCATGGGCCCAAGCGTGTCGATCGCCATGGTGGTGGAGTGACGGGAGGCGTCCAGGACGACGGAGCCGTCGGGTAGGTCGTAGGCGTTGAGGGGGTGGTAGATGAAACAGGGTTCGACCTCGAACCACTGCACGTCGCTCGCTTCTCCGTCGCGCGGGAGCAATCCGATACGAGGCGCGTGATCCGGGTTCCACCGATACGGAAAACGTGAGCCACTCGCTCTCGCTTCGGGATGCAGCGTGAGCGGCAGGTCGAAGAGCAACACCTTGGTGGCGGTGATGGCGCAGTCATGGACTTCGATGCGTTCCGGTACAGGTACCTCCACGACCTTGCGCACCCGGCCGTCGGTGCCGACGACGAGGTAGCGGATGTCATCCCGATCCGGGTGGTAGCTCACCCCGTGCAGCTCGCTGGTCGAGGGGTCGCACTTGAGGTGAGCGGTGAACGCCGTCTCCAATGTGCCGTCGAAGTCGACGTGCCCGAGCGTCTCCAGCTCGTAGGAGAGCTCGATCGGCAGAGGGCCGGCCTCGTGAGTCGCCAGCGTTCGACCGCCGCACGCGATGACGTGGGTGTTGACCGCACCGATGCCCGCGCGGGGACCCGGCGCCGGTTCCCAACCGCGGACTGCACACGCCAGGTCGTCGCGAACAAACCGGTTCCGATACCACTCCGCCCGCCCGTCACGCAGACGAACACCGTGGACCATTCCCGTACCCGTGAACCAGTGATAGGTCGCCGGATCCTCATGGCCCGCCGGGTTGGATCCGTTGCGCACGAGCCGGCCGGCGAGCTCGCCCGGTATGGCTCCGACAACCGGAAGGTCGAACGCGGTGACCTCCTCGACGGGAGCGAAGTTGCCTGACAGGTACACGCTTTCCACGCTCATCCTCCGTCCACGGGACTTGCCCCATACATTCGTATGTCTTACAATACGTTCGTATCGGTGTCCAGCGTTTCCCTTCCGTCGGGCCGTGACACAGGCCACACCGTGCGCTCTGTAATGACCAATAGGCATCCACCGTCACCTCCGGTCACACCACGGAGGGCATCGTGCGATGACGCAGTTCGACGCAAGGTTCACGCTCTCGCGAGACAGTCGGCGACAACGTCATCCAGCCGTCGAGACGAACCGTCGCCACGTAGGGATGTCGAAGAAGGGCTGCTCCTGTACCAATACTCGCTGCAAACCAGAAGTGAGGTGGCGGTCCCCCGCCCGAGACCTGCCGGTTGGTAGGTGTCGGGCCGTTTCGAGTTGGATGAGGTCGCTCGGCCGAGCGCGCGTTGGGATCACGAAATCGGATCTCGAAAGCGTCCGCGTGGTCGTATCGGTCGCGGGCGGAGGTGCGGCTCCTCGACCGGCACGGCACGCGGCGTACCCGCGGGGCGCTTTGATCTCTCATCTCGTGTCTCCCCCGCTGGTGCCGCCATGCGCACTGAGAGATCTGATGGCTGGGATGAAGAAGCGGTAGACGGTCCGCACCGACCAGGCCGGGAGTTGGGGATGGCGCTCTTCCTGCCACACTCTCGCCCTGCGGTGCGGCTTGACGATCAGCTGCAGGCCGACCTGCATGAATGGTGAGGGGTGGTAGTTCGCCGGGGGCTCTGTGGTGTGGAGTTCGATGCGGCAGAGATGTTTGGTGTTGATGAAGCCGTACTGGTTGGGGCTGACCAACCGCGCCGGCGCGCCGTGGTCGCCGTCGAGTGGTTGGCCGTGGAGTCGCTCGGCGATGAGCACGTCGTCGGTCAGGATGTCCTCGAGCAACGCGATGGACCGGTAGCGATCGAGACCTTCGAAGACGAGATGGCTAACTCGCGCGCCGGGCTGTAGCGAGGGCTCGATCAGCTTTCGGTAGAAGGTCTCGAACCCGACGCCTTCCCAGCGCAGGTTGGTGGCAGACCACCCGGCCACACAATGGAAGTCGGCGGTGATCTCTCGGCGGGGAAGCGTGGCGAGGTCGGCGAGTGGCACCACGACTGTGGTTGCGACGGCGCCGCTGATCTCGATGGCGGGCTCGACAGGCACCGTGGGAGGCGGAAGGTGCAGGTGCGTGCCAAAGCGCGGGAACCCGTCAACCGCGCGTTGGCCGGGGGGCAACGTCACGTCGGTGCGTCCTGAGCGGATTCCGACCGAGCGCCCGAGAGCCAGTTGTGTTCGATTTCTCGCATGATCTGCGGGTAGACGATCAGGTATCGGAACGGCTTGATCGCAGCCATGTAGGCGGCTCCGAGCAGGCCGTTCGGCTTCACGTAGACGGCCATCTGGCCCCGGAAGCCCCCGGTCGCGTCGGGTACCCACCCGAAGTGCAGGACGCCGTGCATGGTCCGGTTGGCGGCCTCGATGGCCCACTCGTCGTCGGTGAGGTACAGCGAGGTGAACGGGAGCGCGTCGGGCTTCGGACCGGACGGGCCGTTCCGCAGATCCTCCTGCAGCCGGTCGAGGAGTGTCGGCACCGTGGCGCCCGGGGCGGGGTCCGGGTTGTCCAACCCCAACAGCACTCCCAGCTTCTCTCGGATGGCGAAGAGCGTGCGGGCGGCGAAGAAGG
>JBBQYZ010000339.1:0-4607 GCA_038208205.1 Gemmatimonadales bacterium
ATCGAGAACCTCTCGCTCGACCTGATCTTCGCCCTTCCCGACGCCCTCGAGCGTCGCTTCGAGCGAGACCTCGAGCGTCTGCTCGCACTCGCGCCGGACCACGTTTCGCTCTACGGGCTGACGATCGAGGCGGGCACCCCCCTCGGTCGCTGGGTCGATCGAGGGCTGGCGATCGAGTCGCCCGAGGAGGGTTACGAGCGTGACTTCCTGTCGGCGCATCGCCTGCTCGGCGAGGCAGGTTTCGAGCATTACGAGGTCTCGAACTACGCGCGGCCCGGCTCGGCGTCGCGGCACAATGCGTCGTACTGGTCCGGGTCGCCATATGTTGGACTGGGGCCGTCGGCCCACGGTTTCGACGGCGCGAGTCGGCGATGGAACGCGCGCCACTATGCGGAGTGGCGCGACCGCGCCCTGGCCCCTTCCGATCCGCTCGACGGCTGTGAGATGCTGACCGAGGAGAATCGCATCGCCGAGGCGGTGTACCTCGGGCTGCGTACGACCAACGGGCTGGCCACGACGGTTGCTGATCTGCCTCTGCTCGCCCCTTGGCTCGACGCCGGATGGGTCACGCTGTCGCCCGCGGGGACGCTCCGGTGCACGCCGACTGGCTGGCTCCGTCTCGATGCGCTCGCGGCCGCCTTGACGCATCACCGAAGTCGTTAGTACATTTAGACTTATGGTTCCCGCCGACGAGCTCACGCCCCGCGAGCGCCGCGTCCTAGAAGCGGTGATTCAGATGTACGTCCAGACGGCCGAGCCGGCTGGATCGCGCGTCGTGTCGCGTCAATTCGGTATGGGTCTCTCGCCGGCCACCATCCGCAACACGATGAGCGACCTCGAGGAGAAGGGGTTTCTTTCCCATCCGCATACGTCGGCGGGCCGCGTCCCAACCGACAAGGCATATCGCTCGTACGTCGACTCGCTGCTCACCTCACCGGCCGGCGCGATCGTCAGTGCCGAGCGTGATCGTTTGCGCGAGGACATCGGCGGCCCCGGCTCGACCATCGAGACGATCTTGCGCCGCGCCGCGCAGAGCCTGGGGGTGCTGACCCAGGAGCTCGGAGTCGCGTTAGGTCCTCGGCTCGACGCGAGCATCCTGCGCCGATTGGAGCTGGTCCAGGTCGGGGGAGACCGGCTCCTGCTCGTGCTGACCCTGGACGGCGGTGTCGTGCGCACCGTGTTCGTCGAGGTGCGGGGGGCGCTTGCCGAGAGTGCCGTCGGCGAGGTGACGAGGGTGCTGAACGAGCGCTTGGCGGGGCATACGCTGCGCGAGCTGCGCACGTCGGTAGCGGCGCGTCTGCGCGACAGCGCCACCCGTGCCGAGGCAGCCGAGCTGCTCAACATCTTCGTCCAGGAGGGCGAACAGCTGTTCGACGCGGCGCTCCCGATGTCCGAGGGAAGCGTGATCGTGGGGCAGGCGAGTGTCCTCGCGGCGCAACCGGAATTTGGCGGGGCGGCGAGCCTGCGCCGTCTCCTCAGCCTGACCGAAGAGCCGGCGCGACTGGCCGACGCCTTGCGCCGCAAGCATCAGCGCGACGAGAAGCCGGGGGTGTCCATCACCATCGGCGCGGAGCATGGCGACCCCCAGTTCGACCAGTTCACCGTCGTCACCGCGGAGTATCGTGCTGGTGCGCTCGCCGGCGTCATCGGCGTGATCGGTCCCACGCGCATGCCGTACGACAAGGTGATCTCGCTCGTGCAGCACACCTCGCGTCTGCTGTCCGACCTCCTCTAGGGACCAGGCGAACTACATTACGTCTGACCGTCTGACTGTCAGACTGTCAGACCTTTTTTTCTTCCCATGGCTGACTTCTACGACGTGCTCGGCGTCGAGCGCAGTGCCGCCGACGACGAGATCAAGAAGGCATATCGCAAGCTGGCGATGACGTACCACCCCGACCGAAACGGCGGCTCCAAGGACGCGGAGGAGAAGTTCAAGGCGATCACCGAGGCGTACGACGTGCTGCGTGATCCGCAGAAGCGTTCGGCGTACGACCGGTACGGTGAGGCGGGACTTCGTGGTGGCGGGGGCGGCTTTCATCACGTGGACCTGTCCGAGGCGCTCTCCATCTTCATGCGCGACTTCGGGGGCTTCTCGGGACTCGACGATCTGTTCGGCGGACGCGGGCAGGGCGGGGCAAACTCTCGTGCCGGGGCCGACACCAAGATCACGGCGCCGCTCACCCTGGCCGAAGTCTCGACAGGGGTGGAGAAGGAGATTCGCCTTCGCGTGCTCGACGCCTGCGACCGGTGCGAGGGCAGTGGCGCGGAGCCAGGCTCCAAGTCCCAGCAGTGCCCGACCTGTGCAGGCCAGGGAGAGGTCCGCCGCGCCCAACGTTCCTTTTTTGGGCAGTTCGTGACTGTCGCGCCGTGCCCGACGTGCAAGGGGGAGGGCCGCATCATCGAATCCCCCTGCAAGAAGTGTCGGGGCGAAGGGCGCCTCCGCGGCGACCGGACGATCAAGGTGCAGATTCCGGCGGGAGTGGCCACCGGCCAGTACATGACGATGCGCGGGGTGGGCAACGCCGGTGCGCGCAATGGTGATCGGGGCGACGTGCACGTCGTGTTCGAGGTGGCCGACGATCCTCGCTTCGAACGCGAAGGCGAAGACCTGTTCACCGAGGTCCTCGCCACCTACCCACAGCTCGTGCTCGGTGCGGCGATCGTGGTCCCGACGGTGACATCGACGGTGACGTTGAGCATCCCCCCGGCAACTCACAGCGGTCAGCTGTTTCATCTTCGCGGTCGCGGCCTGCCTCGCGTCAACTCGAACGGAGCCGGCGACCTGCACGTGCGGGTGCAGCTGTGGACCCCCGACTCGCTCTCGGACGAGGAGGAACGGCTCATCCGCCGGCTGGGCGAGGTTCAGAGTGCCGTGCCGGTGGACCGCAGCAAGGGGCTCTGGGCCAAGATGAAGGAAGCGTTGGGCGCGTGAGCTGGCTGTCCGTCCGCGTCCGTCCGGGCGCCGAGCCCGAGGCGTCGCTCGCCGCGCTGTTCGCGCTGGGCTCGGAGGGCGTGCATGAAACGGGGGTGGAGCTGGTCACCCACTTTCCCGGCGACGCCGATGCCGCGGCCATCCGTGCCGCCGTGATGGCTGCTGACCCACGCGCCGAGGTGAGCGCCTCGCTGGTGCCGGAGGTGGACTGGTCGGAAGCGTGGAAGAAGGGAGTGGGGGCGCACGAGCTGGGCGTGCTCGCCATCGTCCCACCGTGGTTTGCCGACGGACGCGATCCGGCGCGAACGGTCGTCATCGAGCCGGAGATGGCGTTCGGAACGGGCGAGCATCAGACGACTCGCGGCGTCGTGCGACTGCTGCCGACCGTGATTCGTCCGGGCGATCGCGTCGCCGATCTTGGCGCCGGCAGCGCGGTGCTCGCCATCGCCGCCGCCAAGCTGGGCGCCCTCCACGTCACAGCGATCGAGCTCGATCACGACGCGATCGCCAATGCCGTGGCCAACGTCGCGCGCAACGGCGTAGCGGATCGCGTGACGGTGATCGAGGGCGACGCCGATCTGCTGCTCCGGTTCGTGGCGCCCGTGCGGGTGGTGCTCGCGAACATCATCTCGTCGGTCCTGACGGCGATGCTGCCGACGATCGCCTCCTCGCTGACGCCCGATGGGGAGGCGGTGCTGAGCGGCATCCTCGTGGACGAGCGTGCCGCGATGCTCGACCTGCTGCACTCCAGCGGCTGGGTACTCCTGGCTGAGGACCTCGAGGGGATGTGGTGGAGCGCGCGGATCGCCCGCCGGTAGCGACGTTCTACGCCCCGGGCGAGTGGGCGGCGCGCGTGGAGCTCGGCGAGGCGGCGGCGCACCACGCGTCAGTGAAGCGGCTGGTGGCGACCGACGCGGTGCGGTTGACGAGCGGGAAGGGACGCCGAGCGAGCGCGGTGATCGTCGACCAGTCGCGCCGTTCGCTCGTTGTCGAGATCGATTCCTCCTCGGTCGAACAGCTTCCCTCGATGCCGGAGGTAGCGCTGTGGGCGCCAGTCGGCGACCGGGAGCGCATGCTGACGCTCGCCGAGAAAGCGGTGGAGCTGGGCGCGTCGAGCTGGCAGCCGATCGTGTATCGTCGGTCGCGGAGCGTGGCGCCGCGGGGAGAAGGCGCGGCCTTCCGCGAGAAGGTGCGTCTTCGCATGCTTGCCGCGCTGGAGCAGTCGGGTTCCGCCTGGATGCCGACGCTGCACGCCGAGGCCAGCCTGGAACTGCTATTGTCAGGCACCACCGGCGGCACTCGCCTGTTGCTCGACGAACGTGGTGACCCGCTGGCGCCGTTCGTGTCGGACGCGCCGGTGATCATCGCCCTCGGTCCGGAGGGCGGGCTCGAGGCGGATGAGCGGGACGCCTTCGTGGAGGCCGGCTGGCGCGTGGCGTCGCTCGGGCCCAACGTGCTGCGGTTCGAGACCGCCGGCATTGCCGCCCTCGCGATCGTTCGCTCACTCCTGCGATGACCGACATGTCAGACAGCTGCCTCTTCTGCCGCATCGTGCGCCGCGAGATCCCCGCCGCCGTGGTGTGGGAGGACGCGCACATCCTCGCCTTTCGGGACGTCGATCCCAAGGCCCCCACGCACGTGCTCGTGATCCCCAAGCGCCACGTCGAGTCAC
>JBBQYZ010000340.1:0-4595 GCA_038208205.1 Gemmatimonadales bacterium
GGCGAGGCCGCACAGACGGTCACGCCGGTGACGTTCCAGGAGAGTCACACGCCGCGACCCCCGCGCGACGATGCGTGGCTGCGTCGTCTTGCGTCGCTCGCCGAGCGACCTGACCACGCGCTCACGCCCGACGAGCGGGCCGACGTGCACCACGCCGGCGACGTGCTCGCCGCGCTCGCGAGCATCGAGGCGGCGCGCGGCCGGGGCGGGCCGGCGCGGTATGACGAGGCGGAGCTCGCGCAGCGCACCCGCGCCGCCCGTGCATGGCGCGAAGCGCTCGAGGCGGATCCGGGAAGCGCAGCCGCCGACCCGGACGTCCCGGTCGCTCCGCCGATTCGGTGGTCCGAGGAACAGATCGTCGCCGCGGCCGCGCGCATCGAGACGGCCGTCGAGGCGTGCGTCGCGGGCGCGCAACTGCCGATCGTGCGCCTGGATTGGACGCTCGCGGAGCGCACCCCGAGCACCGCCGATGCTGGGCTCCCGATCGCCGCCGCCGTCGAGCGCGCCGCCGTCGAGGGGTGCGCGCCGTGGGAAGAGCTGACCGTGGCGGCCGGCGCGGGCCGCGAGCTCTGGGATGCGCCGTGCGAGCGTTGGATCGAGCTGCCGCCCAGGATCGCGCGCGGGCGCGGCGCGCGCTACGTGGCGCTCACGATCACGGGCGATAGCATGGCGCCGTTGCTGTATCCGGAGGACGTCGTGCTCGTGCGACTCACGAGACGCCTCGTCCGGGGCGCGATCGCGGTCGTGCGCCGCCCGGACGACGGGTACGTCGTCAAGCGCGTGGCAGCGATCCGCGCCCGCCGCATCGATCTCGACTCGCTCAACGTGGCTTACCCGTCGATTCGGCTGCCGCGCGACGAGTCGCTCGTCGTCGGCATCGTGGTCGCGCGCTGGTCCCGTCATCCCGCGCGGCTGCCTGCCAACGCCGAGTAGCTCGAAGCGCGCAGTCGTGCTCCCCGAATGCGTTACGCGTCGACGTCTCCTAGATGTAGGCCTCCACCATGTGTGGATCGTCCCGAGCGTCCGCCGACGCTGGTACGACCCGCCGATCGCGTGCTGCCCAGGTCGGCACTCATGCTCCGTTTTTCGCCGCGTCTGTCGAGTCGGGGATTGCCTTTCATCCTCGGCGTGCTGGCAATCGCGCTCGCCGTGCTGCGCGCCCTGAAAGGCGTGCCGGCCTTCAATCCCGACAAGGTGGACCAGGTGACCATCGGACTCCTGGCGCTGCCTATCCTGCTCATGACCCTTCGCGACGCGCAGTCGTTCAAGGTCGGACGAGACGGGGTCGAGTTCACCCGCCGTGTCGAGGACAAGCTCGACGCCGCGAGCCGCGAGCTCGCCGCCACTCGAGCACAGGTTGCCCGCATCGAGCGGCACTCACGAGCCGCGCAGGAATCGGCCGAGGTGGCGTGCCTCGCCCTCAGCGGAGTCGGCGGGCGTCCAGCCATCGTCGCACATGCCACCGACGGCTCGCGCGGTCGGTCGCTCCGCGCGCTCGACGATGTACATCATGGGCGCTGGGGTGGGAGCAGCGAGGCGAGCGGACGCCGCTTGGCGGCGTCCATCATGCCGGTCACCGGCAGGCCGGAGTGGTTCCGGGTGCGCATGTGGGTCGAGGCACTTCCGGGCTCGGCACCACTGGCTGACGCTGTCGTGTTCCACCTTCACCCGACGTTTCCGGAGCCCGATCCCGTGGTCGCACCCATCGACGGTCTCGCCGCGTTCGAGCGCCTGGCGTACGGTGCATTCACCGTCGGAGCGGAAGCCGATGGCGGGCGGAGTCGCCTGGAACTCGATCTCGCCGCGGTCAAGGATGCGCCACACGCCTTCGCGGCACGCGGCGGGCCGTAGCCGTGTTCCCCGGCACCATCGCACCGCCGCCGCCACTTTCCACGCCCTGACGTCGCACCCGTGGGCCCCGAGCTCGCGCCAGCGACTCGGGGCAGGCGGCCGTACCTTGGGAGGGCGTGTCTTCACTCACCTCCGCCTGGCCCGGGCGTGTTCGCGGGCCGGTATACCCTATACTCCATTCCCGAGCGCGACGGCGGTGTGCTCATCATCAATCGCCAGACAGGACAGGCCGGCTCGACGTACGCGGCGGCGCGCGACATCGGTCGCGTGCGCCTGACGGCGCGGCCACTCGCGACGCCGATGGAACAGTTCACGATCGCCACTCCGCAGCAGGGCAGCGCGGGCGAGCGCGGGTTGCAGTGGGACCACACGAAGCTCGTCGTCCCCGTTCGCGCACGTTGAGGTCACGAGGAGAAAGCATGAAAGTCCGGTTCAAGGTCAACGGGCAGCCGCGGTCGGTGGACGTGCCCGCCGACATGCCGCTGCTCTGGACGCTGCGCGACGTGCTCGAGCTGAAGGGCACCAAGTTCGGCTGCGGTGCCGCGCAGTGCGGCGCCTGCACCGTGCACTTCAACGGCGCCGCGACGCGCTCGTGCGTGCTCCCCGTCTCCGCGGCGCAGGGCGCCGAGATCACCACGGTCGAAGGGCTCTCCCCCGACGGCACCCATGCGCTCCAGCGCGCGTGGGAAGAGCTCGACGTCCCGCAGTGCGGCTACTGCCAGGCAGGCCAGCTCATGTCGGCCGCGGCGCTGCTCGATGCGAAGGCACACCCCACCGATGCGGACATCGACGTGGCGATGAACGGCAATCTCTGCCGCTGCGCCACGTACCTCCGCATCCGGCAGGCGATCCACCGCGCCGCGGAGCTGAAGGTGCAGGCCACCCACGCGGGCCGTCCGCGCCGCCTCACGGAGGGCAAGCCATGACGATCGCCCTCCAGCCCGGCGCGGGCGTCTCACGCCGCGATTTCCTGCGTGCGAGCGCGCTCGCGGGCGGCGGCCTGCTGCTCGCCAGCTACGTCGAGCCGCTGGACGCCGCCGACGCATTCGCTGCTCGCGCCGCCGGTGCGTCGGGTGTGGCCGACCCCTCGCTCAACGCCTTCATCCGCATCATGCCCGACGGCATGGTGACGATCGTCGCGAAGAATCCGGAGATCGGCCAGGGCGTCAAGACGATGCTGCCGATGCTGATCGCCGAGGAGCTCGACGTGGAGTGGAAGAACGTGCGCGTGGAGCAGGCGCCGTTGGACTCGGTCCGCTACTCCGGCCAGACGGCCGGAGGGAGCACCGCGACACCCTCGAACTGGCTCCCGATGCGCCGCATCGGCGCCGCCGGCCGCGCGATGCTCGTCTCGGCAGCCGCGGCGAAGTGGGGCGTACCCGCGTCTGAGTGCGACACCACGCCCGGCGTCGTGCGGCACGCCGCGAGCGGCCGGACGATCGGCTACGGCGAGCTCGCGACGTCGGCCGCGTCGAGCACCGCGCCCGATCTCGCGACGGTGACGCTCAAGGATCCGAAGACCTTCCGCATCATCGGCACCCGGGTGCGCGGCGTTGACGTGCACGCCATCGTGACCGGCACGCCGATGTTCGGCATCGACGTCACGGTGCCGGGAATGCTGTACGCGACGTACCTCAAGTGCCCCGTGTTCGGCGGCACGGTAGCGAGCGCAAACCTGGCCGAAGTGCGGACGCTGCCGGGAGTGCGCCACGCCTTCGTCGTGAACGCGACGAGCATCCAGGAGGGCGTGACCGTCGGCATCAGTCCCGGCGTAGCGATCGTCGCCGACAGCTGGTGGCTCGCCAAGAGCGCCCGCGGCCGGCTGCGCGTGCGGTGGAACGAGGGGACGACCGCGGCCCAGAGCAGCGCCGGCTTCGCGCGTCAGGCCGCCGAGCTGGCGAAGCAGCCGCCGCAGCTGCCCATGCGCCACGACGGCGACGTGGGCGCCGCGCTCGAGGGCGCGGTGAAGACCGTCAGCGCCAGCTACATGTATCCGTTCATCGCGCACGCTACGCTCGAGCCGCAGAACTGCACGGCGCGCTACGCCGACGGGAAGCTCGAGCTCTGGGCGCCGGCGCAGCTCCCTGACTTGGGACGTGGCATGGTCGCCAAGGCGCTCGGACTCGAGCCCGAGGCGATCAGCGTGAACATCACCCGCTCGGGCGGCGGGTTCGGGCGGCGGCTCTATCAGGACTTCATGGTGGAGGCGGCGTGGATCGCCAAGGAGACCGGCGCACCCGTGAAGCTCGTGTGGACACGCGAGGACGACATCCAGCACGACTTCTACCGCCCGGCGGGCTACCACAACTTCGCCGGCGGTGTGGACGCGGCCGGCAAGCTCGTTGCCTGGCAGAACCACTTCGTCAGCTTCGGCGACGGAAAGAGCTTCGCCGCGTCGGCCAATATCGGCGGTGGCGAGTTCCCGGCGCGCTTCGTCCCCAACTACTCGCTCGCCGCGTCGATGATGCCCACCGGCGTGCCCACCGGCGCGCTGCGCGCCCCCGGCAGCAACGGCATCGCCTTCGCCGTGCAGTCGTTCATCGACGAGCTCGCGCACGCAGCTGGCCGCGACCCGCTGCAGTTCCGGCTCGACCTGCTCGCGGCCGAGCAGCCTGCGCCGGCGTCAACGGGCACAGGTCCGCAGCCGGTTCTGTTCGACGGCTCACGCATGCGCGCCGTGCTCGAGCTGGTCGCGGAGAAGTCGGGCTGGGGAACGCGCCAGCTGCCACGCGGCACGGGCATGG
>JBBQYZ010000341.1:0-4591 GCA_038208205.1 Gemmatimonadales bacterium
CACCCAGTCGGCGTCGGTGCCGCTGGTCGACGCGACAAGGTTGGCAACGGCCTGTCCGCTGATCTTGACCGGCGCGGTGAGTACGTCCGAGGTGAAGGCGAGGACGTCGGTCCGCCCCGACGCCTCACGCTGGTCGTCGGCGAGCCAGTCGGGCCAGGTGAGGCCATTGCCGTAGCCGACCGGGCGGGTCGGTCGGGCGCGGAAGGGAACCGGCTTGGCCGGGTCGGAGACGTACGCCTCGAACGGCGCGCTCGCCGCGTTAGGCGCCGTGAAGCCGGCGCGAAGTCCGGCCTGCAGGTAGAAGGGGGTCGGCCGGATGGTGCATCCACTGGCGCAGCCGGAGGGCCACGACGACAGCTTCCGCCAGCTGTTCGTCCCGCTCTCAAAGGCGGTGACCGGGGCGACGTCGGATTTCGGCGCGTCGTCCTTGAGGTAGTGATCGAGGAAGGGGCGCAGCACGTCGCGCTGGAAGGCAAGCGACGTATTGGACTCGAAACGGAGAGCGCCTAACGATGAGCCGTCCTCGATCGCCTGCCCGTGGTGCCAGGGCCCGATGACGAGGAACACCTTGTCGTGGCCGGTGTCCTTCGGCTCGAGCGCCTTGTAGACGGCAATTGCACCGTAGATGTCCTCGGCGTCCCAGAGGCTGTGGACGAGCATCACCGGAACCTTGAGCGGCTGGGCGGCGAGAATCTTGTCCATCGCCTGCTGCTGCCAGAACGCATCGTACGACGGATGGTCGAGGACCTTCCGCCAGAACCCGCTCTGCTCGAGCCCGCGGCGCTTCCCGAGCTCGCCGGCCGACCCGGCCTGCATGAACATGTCGTAGTCGTCGTAGCTGGTGCTCCACCAGTGCGCCGAGTTGTCGCGGGTGACCACCTGTTCGTAGATGTACGGCATGTTCTGCTGGCGGAAGGCGCCGTTATGAAACCAGTCGTCGCCCATCCAGCCGTCGACCATCGGGTTCATCGGCACGCTCACCTTCAGTGCCGGATGCGGATTGACCAACGCCATCAGCGGGAGAAATCCGTCGTACGAGATACCGATGATGCCGACCTTTCCATTCGACTCGGGAACGTTCTTCACCAGCCAGTCGATGGTGTCGTACGTGTCGGTCGCGTGGTCAACGGCCGTCGGGTTGAGCGGGCCATGCAGCGGGCGGTTCATCACGTAGTCGCCCTCCGAACCGTACTTGCCGCGAACGTCCTGGACGGCGCGGATGTAGCCACCGCCGATAATGACATCGAGCGCATTGTCGTAGCCGGCGAGATTCGGCGCGAGGTGGGCGCTGTGGGCGTGGCCGGTGAGGCTGTTCGCGTCGTACGGCGTGCGGGTGAGCAGGATCGGCGAGCGCTGCGCGCCGTTAGGCACGAGGATGACGGTGTGCAGCTTGACCCCGTCGCGCATCGGGATCATCACGTCGCGCCGGACGTGGTCGAAGCCATCGTTGGTCGGGACGACGGTCGCCGGCGCCTCGCTCGGCAGCGTCGCACCCTGAGCGGCGAGGAGCATCGGCGCCGCGGCGAGCAGCAGGCCGAGGGCGAGCGGGCGGAAATGCGGCGTGACGATCGGCGGCACGGTAGCTCCGGGAGCGGGAGGGAGATGGCTGCCGGAGAAGCTACGAGCGCGCGCGCCTCAGGGAAGTCCGGAGTTCCGGTTGGCGACGCGCCGCCAGAACTCGGGCAGTCGCGGCAGGGCGCGCAGCGCGGCCGCTTTCGCGTCGTCCTCGAGCGCCTCGACCATGAAGCGCAGGGTGATGCCGTGCGGCGGCCTAACGGTCACCTGCACCGGGTCACCGGCGCCGACGTCGCCCTCCTCGATCACGCGCAGGTAGGCACCCGCCCGGCCGGCGGCGAGGAATGTCTTCGTCCGCCGTGCACCGTGCGGTCGGCCTGGTCGTCGCCGGCGAAGTTGACGCCGCGCAGCGCGAGGCGTCCCGGCGCCGGATGCTTCCAGATGCCAGTGTGGACGATCTCGCCCCGCCACTCGACGGCGCGAATCTCGCCGACGTTGACCGAGATGACGCGCGTGTGTGGTTCGTCCCGTTGGACACGCGCCTCACTGCCGACCTGGGTCGTCGTCACCCCGGGAAGATTAGCTCACCCGTCAACCGGTCATGCCAGCGCCGCATCCGGCAGCCGCTCGGCCGCCCGCACGATCGCCCGCGCCATCGCGCTGAAGATCAGCTTGTGAATCGGATAGAGCAGGTGCCAGTAGAGCGCACCCGCGAGGCCGCGCGGCGCAAAGATCGCCGTCTGTGCGAGCACCGATCCGGTCACACTCGGCGCCAGCTCCCACTGCAGCCACGCCTGGCCGGGCACCTTCATCTCGGCGCGCAAGCGAAGGCGGCGCGGCGGGTCGCTCACCTCGACGCGCCAGAAATCCACCGCCTCGCCGGGCAGCAACACCTTCGCGTCGCGCCGGCCGCGGCGGAGTCCCGGCCCGCCGACCAGCCGGTCGAGCAGGCCGCGCGCCTCCCACGCCCAGTTCCAGGCCAGCCATCCGGTGTCGCCGCCTAACGATGCGACGACGGCGTACAGCTGGGCGACCGAGGCGCGCGACTCGACCGTCCGGATCTCGCGAATCAGTCCTTCGCGATCGCTCAGCTCGTACGAGGACGCGTTGAGCGCGTCGCTCCACGCCGTGGCGACGCGCTGGCCGGTGGTCCGCTCGAGCGCGCGCCCGACCGCCTCACGATAGGGAATCGGCGCGATCTCGGGGAACTGCGCGCTCGCGACGGTGGTATCGGCCAGCACCGGGTCCACGACGCCCTCGATCAGCGGAACGGCGATGCTGTTCGGCAGCGGCGTCACGGCACCCACCCAGCGCGCGGCCAGCGACGGCGCGAGCACCGGCACCGGGATGATCACCCGGTGCAACCCGCGCTCGGCGGCATACTGCAGCATCATCGTCCGGAAGGTGAGCACGTCGGCACCGATGTCGACGATGCCTAACGGCGGACGCTCGGCGGCCAGCACGAGATAGCGAAGGACGTCCATCACACCGATCGGCTGCACCGCGTTGAGGATCCAGCGCGGCGCGACCATCACCGGCAGCCGCTCGGTCAGGTAGCGCACCATCTCGAACGACGCGCTTCCCGAGCCGATGATCGGTCCGGCACGAAACTCGGTCGTCGGGAGCAGCTCGCCGAGCACGCGGCCGGTCTCGGCGCGGCTCGCCAGGTGCGCCGATGGCGCACGATCGCCGCGCGGCAAGAGGCCCCCGAGATAGATCAGTCGCTCGAGCCCCGCTGCGGCGTGGCCGAAGTTCGTTGCCGCCTCACGATCGCGCGCCGCGAAGTCGCGCCCAGAGTACATCGAGTGCACGAGGTAGTACGCCGTACTGATTCCGTCGAACGCGCCGGCCAGTGACTTCGGATCGAGCAGGTCGCCGGCGCGGACAGTGACCTGGTCACTCCACGCGCGCCGAACGGCGCGACGCGGGTCGCGCACGAGGACCGTCACCTTGTGCCCACGCTCGAGGAGCAATGGCACCAGTCGCCCGCCGATGTATCCCGTCGCTCCAGTGACCAGCACGCGCATCGGCATCCTCTTCCGCGGTGAGAACCAAGCTGCGGGAAGTTACTCGGCGGCACGGAAGGCGCGGATGTCCGATACATGACATCGGGGAGGATACTCGTCACCGGCGCGACCGGCTTCATTGGCGTCGAAGTCGCGCGACAGCTCGCGGCGGGTGGAGTTCGCGCCCGGCTGATGGTGCACCGTCCGCATCGAGCGCCTTACGTGCGCGCCTTTTCGGACGATCTCGTCGCCGGTGATCTCGCCGACGCGGCGAGCCTGACGCGGGCGGTCGAAGGCGTCGATGCAATGATTCACCTCGGCGGGCGCGCGACGTTCGAGTCGTACGCCGTAGTGCGCCCGACGCTCGTCGACGGCACGGCGCGGCTGGCGCAGGCAGCAGCGGCCGCGGGTGTTGCGCATTTCGTCTTCGCCAGCAGCACGATGGTCTACGATGGCATCGGCGGTCCGGCCGACGATCGGACGCCGGTCGCTCCGTGGAGCGGTTACGGGCGTGCGAAGGTGGCCGCCGAGCAGGCGCTGGGCGAGGTGGCCGCCGGCACGACGTTAGGCGTCGCGGTGTTGCGCCTGCCGCATGTCTATGGCGCGGGCGATGCGATGTTCGCGATGGTCCGGCGCGGGCTCCTCGTGTCACCGGGCCGCGGCGACGCGCCCTTCTCGCACCTGCACGTCGCCGACGCGGCGCGGGCATTGATCGCGGCCGTCGCGACGGGATGGCGAGGCGTCGCGCCGATCGCCGACGATGCGCCGGCTTCGTGGCGCGAGCTCGTCGCGCTGCTTCGCAGCGAGTTCCCGCGACTGCGCGAGCTCCGCGTGCCGTCAGCGCTCGCCGCGTTAGGCGCGAGGATTCCGGCGTTCGTCGCGCGCGTCCGCGACCGGCCGACGTTGCTGACACCGGACGCGGTGGCCGGATGGAACCGGTCGCTGGTCGTTGCGCCGGGCACACTCCGGGCGCAACTCGGGCTGGCGCCGCGCTATCCCACGATCCAGACTGGCGTGCCGGCCGCGGCGCACGATCCGCTGCCGGAGGGGTGGGTGCATCCGGTGAACGA
>JBBQYZ010000342.1:0-4589 GCA_038208205.1 Gemmatimonadales bacterium
CTCGTACCGATTGGAGTCAATCCGCTCCATCCGCCGCATCCGGACGAACCCCCGCCTGAGGGACCAGTCAAGCCCCGATGACCGCGACCCGCCCCCTGATCGCCACGTACCGCCTGCAGCTCAACGCGCAATTCACCCTGCACGACGCGCGGGTCCGGGTGCCGTACCTCCAGCGGCTCGGGATCTCGCACCTCTACTGCTCTCCCGTGCTCGCCGCCCAGCCGGGGAGTACCCACGGCTACGATGTCGCCGACCCGACGCAGGTCAGCCGCGAGCTCGGCGGCGACGAGGCCTTCCTCGCGCTGGCGGAGGCGGCGCACGTCCACGGGATGGGGCTCGTGCTCGACATCGTCCCCAACCACATGGGCGTCGGGCCGGCGAACCCGTTCTGGGACGACCTTCTCGCCCACGGGCCGCGCTCGCGCTACGCGTCGTGGTTCGATGTGGAGTGGCGTGCGACCACGCGGCGCCTTGCCGGCAAGGTCCTGCTGCCCGTGCTCGGCGACACTCTCGACACGGTCGTCGCGCGCGACGAGATCACCGTGCGCGCCAGCGACCAGGGGGTGCGCATCCACTACTTCGACCATCACTTTCCCGTCGATCCCACCACGCTGCCGCCCGAGCTCGAGCTCGCGATGCGCGACCCCTCGGCGCGGGCGCTCCTGCCTGGATGGACGACGGGCGCGGCGGGACGCGCGCGGCTGCGCGCCCTGCTCGCGCGCCAGCACTACGAGCTCGCCTTCTGGCGGTTGGCGCAGCGTGACCTCAACTACCGCCGCTTCTTCGACGTCAACGAGCTGATCTCGCTCCGCGTCGAGCAGGAGGAGGTGTTCGACGCCACGCACCGGCTCGTGTTGCAGTTCGTCGCCGACGGGACGATCGACGGACTGCGCGTCGACCACATCGACGGGCTGCTCGAGCCACGGCGCTACCTCGAGCGGCTGCGCGCCGCGGTGGACGCGCGGCGGCCGGTGGCCGGCGCCGGCGCGCGCTTTCCCATCCTCGTGGAGAAGATCCTCGCCGCCGACGAAGCGTTGCGCGACGACTGGCCCGTCGACGGCACTACGGGCTACGAGTTCATGACAGCGCTCGAGGACGTGTTCATCGATCCCGCCGGCTACGAGCGGCTCGCGTCGTCGTACCGATCGCGCCCCTCCTCCCCCGACTTCTATTCCGTCGCGCTCGACGCCAAGCGCCGAGTGCTGCGCGCCGCCCTCAACGCCGACGTACGACGCATCGCGCCGATGCTCGCGAAGGTCGCGCGGCGTGCGAGCTGGCCGGCGCAGTCGATCGCCTGCTATGCCGGCGCGATCGTGGAGCTCACGGCGGTGCTCCCCGTCTACCGCACATATCTGGATGCGGAGCGCAGCGATGCCGGACCGGCCGACCGTCGGGTGCTCGAGGCGTCGTTCGCGCGGGTCCGCGCACGCGGGGAGGCCGACGGCGCTGGCATCGATGCGCTCGAGCGCGCGCTGCTGGGCCCGTGGGCGAATGCGGCGCCGGAGGCCGCCCGCGCGCGGCTCGCCTTCGTCCTGCGCTGGCAGCAGCTCACCGGGCCCGCGGCGGCAAAAGGGGTGGAGGACACCGCGCTCTACATCTACGCGCCGCTCGCGTCGCGCAACGAGGTGGGCGGCGATCCGGGGGTCCCCGTGGAGGGCGCGGTGGCGCGGTTGCACGCGCGGCTGGCGGAGCGCGCATCGCATCATCCACGCTCGCTCAACGCGACCAACACCCACGACACCAAGCGCAGCGCCGACGTGCGCTCGCGGCTCGACGCGCTGAGCGAGAATCCGACGGGCTGGGAGCGGCGGCTGCGCCGCTGGCGCCGCCATCACCGTGGCCTGCGGACCCTGGTGGCGGGACGGCTCGCGCCCACCCGGACGACCGACAACTTCATCTACCAGGCGCTCGTGGGGCTCTGGCCGATCGGGGCGGGGGTCCGTGCCACGGACGACGTCGCATGGCTGGGCGAGCTGCGCGAGCGGCTCACGGCGTACATCGCCAAGGCGGTGCGCGAGGCCAAGGTGAGGACGAGCTGGACGGATCCCGATGCCGAGTACGAGGGCGCGATCACGCGATTCATCGCCGCGATGCTGGACCGGGAGCGCAACGCCCGCTTCCTGCACGACGTCGTGCTGTTCGTCCATGAGGTCGCGGCGCAGGGGCACTGGAACGCCGTCGCGCGGCTCGTCGTCCACCTCACTGCGCCTGGCACCCCGGACCTGTACCAGGGTGACGAGCTTCCCTTCCACGCGCTGGTGGATCCGGACAACCGCCGGCCGGTGGACTGGGCCAGGCGCGAACAGACCCTCGACCAACTCGCGAGCCTGCTCGACCCGCCAACCGACGTTCCTCCCGAACGGCTGGCCGACTGGTGCTCCCATCCCGGCGCCGAGTCGTTCAAGATGTACCTCACCGCTCGACTGCTGCATGTGAGGCATGCGACTGGCTCGATCATGTCGGACATCAGCCGCTACGAACCGATCACCGTCCGCGGCGAGCACGCCGAGTGTGTGTTGAGCTACAGTCGGCCGACCAGTTCAGGGGGGCAGGTCGTAGTCGTGCCGAGGCTCACGCACCGAATGGTGCACGGCGGAGCGCCGATCGGTGCGGCGTGGGCCGACACGCGGCTCGTGCTGCCCGGGTCCGAGACCACCCGGCGCTGGCGGTGCGCCCTCAGTGGCCAGCGCATCGAGTCGCGACAAGGGTCGTCCGATGGGTCGATCGATGGGTCGATCGACGGGCACGAGATCCGGCTCGCCGACCTGCTCGTTCGGCTGCCTGTGGCGTTGCTCGTGCCCGAAGCGTCCTTGACTCCGTGAGGGAACGCGCCGGGGGCAGGAACGACGAGCTGAAAGGGGAGAGCTGAAAAGTCATCGCGCTTCGGCGTCACCCCGCACTCCCCACCTCCACTACACGTGACGGCCCCTGCCGTTGAATCGACGCGTTCCCCGGATAGAATTCCACCGGCGCGCCGACCGTGCGTCTCTGTCCGCCGCCGTACCGGGTGCTCCACCGCTTGAGGCTTTCATGACGTTCGTCCCGACGCGCTCCAGTGTCGCTTATTTCTCGATGGAGATCTGCCTCGAGCAGGCGATCCCCACCTATAGCGGCGGACTCGGTGTCCTCGCCGGCGACACCCTGCGCTCCGCGGCCGACCTCGGCGCTCCCGTCGTCGCCGTCACCCTGCTGCACCGCAAGGGCTACTTCGAGCAGCACCTCGACCCGGCCGGGCAGCAGACCGAGACCCCCGTGCACTGGCAGCCGGAGCAGGTCCTCGCCCCCGTCTCGGCGCGATCCACCGTGACCCTGGAAGGGCGGGTGGTGCAGGTCGCGGCGTGGAAATACGTGGTCAAGGGCGTGCGTGGGCATGAGGTGCCCGTGTACCTGCTCGATACCATGCTCCCCGAGAACGGCGAGTGGGATCGCACCCTCACCGACTCCCTCTACGGCGGCGACGATCACTACCGGCTCTGTCAGGAGATCGTGCTCGGCATGGGCGGCGCCGCCCTGCTGCAGGCCCTCGGCTACACCGACGGCACCATCTACCACCTGAACGAGGGACACTCCGCGCTGCTCACCCTGCAACTCCTGGAGAAGCAGCTCGACGGACGGCAGCACTTCGAGCTGCAGGACGCCGACTTCGAGGCGGTACGCCACCGCTGCGTCTTCACCACGCACACCCCCGTGCCGGCGGGGCACGACAAGTTCCCGCTCGACATGGTGCGTACCGTGCTCGGCGACGAGCGGGTCGCGCTGCTCGAGAGCGCCGGTGGGGTCTACGAGGGGATGCTCAACATGACGCACCTCGCGCTGCACCTCACCCGGTTCGTGAACGGAGTGGCCATGCGGCACGGCGAGGTATCGCAGGGGATGTTCCCCGAGTACCCGATCAACTCCATCACCAACGGCGTGCACGCCGTGACCTGGACGAGCCCCGCGTTCGCCGCGCTGTTCGACCGGCACATGCCCGAGTGGCGGCGCGACAACCTCTACCTGCGCTATGCGGTGAGCATCCCGCTGCAGGAGATCCGCGACGCGCACACGGTGAGCAAGGCTGTGCTGTTCGACGAGATCGCGCGCCGCACCGGCGTGCAGCTCGACCCCGGCGTGATGACGATCGGCTTCGCGCGCCGAGCGACGCCGTACAAGCGGGCGGACCTGATCTTCTCCGACCTCGAGCGACTGACGAAGATCGCCCAGGGCGTAGGCAAGGTGCAGATCGTGTTCGGCGGCAAGGCGCACCCGCACGATGGGGGCGGCAAGGAGCTCATCCGCCGCATCTTCGCCGCGCGCGAGCAGCTCGGCGACTTCGCCAAGATCGTGTACGTGGAGAACTACGAGATGGCGCTCGCCTACAAGATGGTGAGCGGCGTGGACCTCTGGCTCAACAATCCGATGAAGCCGCTCGAGGCCAGCGGAACGAGCGGGATGAAGGCCGCCGCCAACGGCGCGCTCAACGTCAGCGTCCTCGACGGATGGTGGGCCGAGGCGTGGCGCGATCACGGCAACGACGTCGGCTGGGGGATCGGGCGCGGCGAGGAGTACACCGACGGCCAGGGCGACAAGGTCGAGGCGGAGGAGCTCTA
>JBBQYZ010000343.1:0-4582 GCA_038208205.1 Gemmatimonadales bacterium
TAGTTCGCGTCCTTGAGATACTTGCCCGCGCCGTTATAGGCGGACACACCGGTGTCCTCGAGCGACTGCGACGTCTTGAGCAGCACGTCGCGGCTCGCCGTCAGCGTGCCGACGGTGGTCATGTTGAAGCTGATGTCCGGGATAGCCTTAGCGCCCAGCGCGGTGCGGAAGAACTCGCGGTGGATGACCTCGTGCTTCTGGAGGTCCTGCAACACTTCCTTCTCGTCGGCGGACAGCTGGCTGAACCCGGTCGAGGTCAGGGCGGCGGTATAGTACGCCGCCTCCAGCTGCTCCAGCGCGTAGGCGTAGTTCAGGATGCCGAAATCGTCCGACAGATTCAGTACGAACAGCTTCGGATCCGGGCCCGTGATGTTCTCGTCGTCGCACGCCGTGAACACGCTCGGCAGGAACACCACGGTCCCGGCGACTCCCATGAGCCCCAAGAAGCGGCGCCGCGTTGTGGACTGCAGCAGCTGGTCGCTGCTTCTGATGATCAACTCTTTGTTCTCGGACATCTCGTGTCCCCTCTCCTCGTGGTAACCAGCCCTGAGTACTCGAGGCGGCGGGGCCAGCGTACGCCGCCTCGTCCTCCTACCGCGACCGACGCCGCGGCGGGGACAGACATGATCACGACTTTCGGGCGGGACCGCAGGCGCTCTTCGCGCGAGGTCGTGACGTCCACGCCGTGTAGCAAAGGGTTCTGGTGGCAGGTTGAATGCCACGCGCCTCGTCACGGTGATCGGCGCTCAGAGCGCTTCCCCGATTCCTTGACTCCTCTGCAGGCCGGCCTTTCGGGTCCGCGTCAGCCACTCGGCGACAGATGGTGAAGGCGCGCGAGGCGCGCCCGAGTTGGCGGGCATGGGAGGTCGCCTTCGTCTGCCAGCGAGAGTGCGACGAGGCTCGGCGGGGAGTCGTGGCGTGCTGTCCAGCCCGGAACGGGGGGTGGCCAGAGAGTGTATCTTCAGGAAATCAGCCCCCGCCGAGCCTCGCGTGGCGGGGAGGGCGCTGCGTCGTCCACCGGCTGACCCCATTCACGCCCACCCCCCGCCACGGTGCGGGAGGCGCCCTACCAGTTGAAGTGACGACACCACGAAAGCGATCCACGCGCCGCCGACCTCGCGGCGCGAGAGAACCACAGCTCACTTCCGTCTCGACGAGCCGAACGGCGTACGCCGAGACCAAGCGCTGGCTGATCGAGCAGCATGGGCCAGTGTGCGCGTATTGCGGGAACCGAGTCGCCGCCACGAAAGTCACACTCGACCACGTGACCCCGCGTCGCGGCCAGACCGCGTACGACCGACGCGACAACCTCGTGCTGGCGTGCGAGGACTGCAATGGCGCGAAGGCCGACATGCCGATCCTCGCCTTCCTGCTCCGCAAGCGCGAGCGCGCCGCCGTCCTGCTACGCTATGGCGCGCACCTCAGCCCGATGCTCGTCGACCTCGTGCGCGGCCTCGTGCCCGCCGGCGGCGAGCTCCGGCGGGCGAAGGAGCGGTTCGACGAGCTGTTCACCGATGACGACTCGCCGTACCACGACTCGCCTTACCGCGATTGATCAGCGGTCAGGCTTCGCGTTCGAAGTAGAACGCCTCGACGAACCAGCGCCGGACGCGCCGCAGGTCGCGCGCCATCGAGCCGGCTCCCGGGAACCGCTCGATGAGGAGCAACTTGAGCTGCACCATCGCCTCGATGGCGGGCAGTCCCGTGGTGCGAGCATGATGGGCGAACGTGCGAACGGCCTGCTCGACGTCCGAGTGGTTCTCGGTCTCGAGCTCCGCCTCCACCTGCTTCGCACCTTCGATCGTGCTGGCCATCTCGATGGGTACAGGCGGCGGCGCGTCTCGCGGTGCCCGGCGCCGTTCACCGATCTCCAGGGGAAACTTCGCGATCGGTGCGATACGCGCCATCTGGCACAACCGCGACAGCTCGGACGGCTCGGCAGCCTCCCACTCGCGCGGATAGGGTGCGAGCCGGCGCTTGTGATCCCCGCTCACGAACGCGAGCCAACCGGCCTCGAGACCGGACGACACCGCACCGGACTTGCTCGAGGTGCGGTGCACCTCGAACACTTCCCAGACGGCACCCGTTGAGTCCTCGAAGGTCCTCGCTGCCATGCGTTGGCGTTCACGAAAAGGGGCGGTCGGCGCGAGAGGCGCGCCCGGGGGGGGCGGCCAGCACGCGTTACGACGTTCGTACCGGCGCAGGCATCATGATGCATTCTCGGCCACCGGAGCACAATCTCCCATCGGGTGGCCTCAGCGCCCGTCGGTTGTGGATAAGCGCTGGAGAGCACACGGCGTGCGAAGCGACCGCTCATGTCGCTCCGCCTCACTTCTCCGGCTCGACCCACCTACGTCGAATACCTGCTCAGCTTTCTCGTTGGACGCAGCGATTCTGAACTCGGGAGCGCGGGTGAACGCCTGGATGCGATCGAAGAGTCGCTCGAGAAGCTCTCGCAACGCTGGCGAGCGCGCGGACCGCTCGTTCCCGTGCGCGAGGTTCGAATGTCGGGTGGCACGATGGACCGGCTGCTCGCCTGGGTCGAGAACGACGGCGTGGCGAGCGGGCGCGCGCTCGAGCGCCTATCCGTATACATGGCAGGCGCTCTCGTGGACCCGCTGGTGCCCGACGGGTGGGTTCGCGTGCGGATCGCCGGACGGCGAGTCGATCTCGTCTAATCAGGGCGCGGGCCGACGAACGGCGCCCCTCGCGGTTTGCCTGCCCCCAACTGCGGTGGAGTGCTCTGGGCCGCGGGCGCGACCGAGGGCTCGCCGCAACGGTGCAGCCGCAGGGGAAGAGCAGAACGGCCCACAGCACGTCAGCGCTGTGGGCCTTCTCATTGCCCCTCCAGGGGTCGAACCTGGACTCTCCTGATCCAGAGTCAGGCGTGTTGCCAGTTACACCAAGGGGCATCGATCTGCTCGCCGCCTGACCGGAACGGATGTCCATTCGGCTGCACCCATGTAGAATAGCGGGACTCGGATGCCGCTTCAACCCCCGCGCCTTCCCTCTGGAGCCTCCACCTGCCCGCATTGGACAGCCGCATCTCTCCCGCTCGCCTCGGCCCCGCATCACGTCCGTTCCACGCTCCAGTCGGCAACGCCGCCGCCGTCCTCCTCGTCAGCGCCGCCCTCGCGGGATGCCGCGATGCCTTCGGTGGGTTCGGGACGGGATCCCGGGCGCGGGGGGTGGCCGAACAGACCTTCGAGGCCATCGCAGTTCGGCACGGCGACGTAATGCGAAGTCCCAAGTACGACTACGCCCGCGTCCAGCTCACGCGTGCGGCCCTCTCCCCCTCGCGCGCGTACGACGACACAGCCGCGTGGACCGGCGTCGGCGGATCCGTACGGCTCCTCGAGACTTTCGGGACCTACATCAACGGACGCTACTCGCTGGTGTCCCGTTCGGGAGTCCCGGCGCCGGCACGCCCAGCGGATGGACGGCACGTCTCGACTCTCGCCCGGCTGTCCGACAACGAGTACCGGTGGGACACCACGGTCGACTACGCCCTCGGCTCGGTACGCCCGGTAGAGGTGGCGGCGGTGGTGTCGCGGTTGATTTCCTCAGCTGAGGGACGCGGCGAGCGTGAGCTGCGCGACGATCTGGCGACGCATGCGCCGCGCACCTCGGCGGCGCTCGGAACGCTGTTCAGCCTGGACTCCCTGCGTCCTACATCCCTCCCAGACGGCTCGACCGCCGTCACCCTGGGCATCCGCGTGCACTCCGAGCGCCTGAAGGGACGATATCCCCTGTTCTCGGAGTTCGTGAGGAAGTACGTAGACCCGGCGCGCTACCGGTTCACCCTCACCGATCGCTCCGGGGCTGTGTTTCTCGACGCGACGGCGCGAGATGAATTGCTGACTATCCGCCTGCGCACTCGACATGAGCACCTGGTGGCGCTCACGGGCGCGCCGCGGCCGATGCCCGACTCGCTGCAGCTCAGCGTCGACATGCTCGTGAAGATCAAGATCTTTCGCGTCGGCTTCCATGATCTCGTGATGGATTTCATGAACCTCGCGCCGAGCGATGGCGAGCGGGCATGGGTCGTGGTCGCGCGTCGCGAGCCAGGGTGGAACTTGCCCCTGATCGCGGCACGGCTGCTCCGCGCGCCGCTGCGTCGCCCATTCGCGGGCGAGGGCGCGCTGTTCCGGCTCGGCGTTCGCGCCGGGGCGGGGGCCGCACCGACGGTGCTCGTGCGCCAGTCACGCCTGACCGTGCAGGAGAGCGGGATCCTCAACTTCCTCAACTCGCTCGGTAACTCGGCCATGGACGACTTCGGCGAGAAGGTCGAGCAGGAGGAGAACGCCTGGGTCCGCGAGGTGTTCGTGGGGCTGCGCGACGACGTCCGACTCTCGATTCCCTAGACAGGTCGCGAGTCGTCGTTCGGCGGTGAGCCGATCCGGCGGTGCCCGGAGCCTGAAGCCCGGAGGCGTGGAGCACAAATGAAAACGCCGCGCGGGAATCCCGTCGCGGCGTTTCTGATGTGTCGGAATGGCCCGGCCAAGCCGATCTTGCCACGCGCGCCGTCATTGGAACTCTCCGTCCTACCGAACGGCGGCGGGCAAATATCGGGATTGGCGAC
>JBBQYZ010000344.1:0-4568 GCA_038208205.1 Gemmatimonadales bacterium
CGGGGGCGGAGACGGCCCCCGCGAGCCGCGGCGTCCGAACACCGCACGACGTCGCGGGCGAAACCTCGCTGGCGGTTCTGTCACCGACCCGCGTGCCTTCCGACTTCACGTTCCAGACGGGTGGCGCGCGCGTTCACGACGACGGTGAGCCGAGCGTGTCCTTGATCTTCTCGAAGGAGCGCCACGAGTTCATCACCCTCTACGAGACTCCAGACACGCCGCTGCTTTCCGACCCGTACGAGTGGGAGCACGTCCGACGCGGCGACCGCACCGTGTCGATCACGGATGTCACCGACGCGACCGGCACGCGCATCGCGCACACCAGCCTCGACGGCACTCGAGTCGTCATCTACGCCGCACTGCCTGCCCGCGAGCTGCTCGACGTCGCCTTCAGCCTCGAACGCGTCGAACCGTAGCGAGCGGCGATCAGCTCAGCGACCTTCGGCGTACTCTCGGCGGGCCGGCAACTCCTGGCCGAGCATGGGATCAGCCCCGCACTTCTCGCACACCGATAAGGAACCACGGACCATGGGGATGCAGCAGCTCGAGGGTCGGACTGCCGTCGTGACCGGCGCCGCGAGTGGGATCGGTCTCGCCATCACTCATGCCTTCGTCGCCGAACACATGAGGGTGCTGATGGCTGATATCAACGAGGAGCAGCTCCGATCACATGCCGATCGGCTTGCGGGTCAGGGTGCTCAGATCCACGCGGTGGTTGTCGACGTTACGGATGCCGACTCGGTCGAACGCGTCGGCGCGGCCGCGGTCGAACGCTTTGGACAGCTCAATGTGGCAGTGAACAACGCGGGAATTGTCGCAGGAGGCAACTCCTGGGAGCTGCCACTCGCGGAGTGGCACCGTGTGATCGATGTCGACCTGTGGGGTGTGATCCACGGCATCAGGGCGTTTGTCCCCCGGATCCTCGCGACCGGCGAACCTGGCCACGTCGTGAACACGGCATCGATGGCGGCGGTTGCCGCTCTGGCGGGCATCGGCCCGTACACGGCTTCGAAGCACGCCGTACTCGGCATCTCCGACGGGCTCCGAGCGGAGCTCGAAGCGATCGACGCGCCGATCGGCGTCAGCGTCGTCATGCCCGGCATGATCAAGACGGGCATGAATCCGCTGGGCACGGTGCCGGCCGAAGCAGTGGCGGCCAACGTCGTCGACGCCATCCGCCGGGGCCGCGCCTACGTGTTCACCGACCACCACAGCACGGTCGACGTCGAGGCGCGCCTCCGAGCGATTCTGGCTGCGCGCGACGACGTGTTGCCCGCTCAGTAGCGACGAGAGCCGATCGTCACCCAGACGAGTCGGTGCGGGCGGCCGCGAGGGCGGCAACGAGGCCGTCCGGGTCGGCCACCGTGACCGTGAGTGCCGAGTGGCCCGAACGCCGAAGCGCGCTCGGCACCTTCGCGCGGAAGTGAACGCAGACACCGCTCACCGCGTTGGTACCGAACGTCAGCCCGTCGTCGACCATCGACCCGCGGGCTCCTGCCGCGGTCCACCAGCGATAGTCCCGAGTGATGTGTGCGTCGTCGATGTTGTCGAGTGACGTCTCGACGTGCAAAAACCCGAATTTGGCGACGAATCGACCGTCGTCGGTGAGCGTGACCCCGTCCTTCGACGGCCGGACGCCGAACGGCAACCAGAACGGCGCCAGCTTGATGTCGGTCGCGTACCTGAAGACCTCGGTCACACCCACTCCTGCAACAATGTCACGTGGATGTCGACAGTACTCCGAGCCTCGATCACGCCCACGTGCTCGCCGGCGGCGTCCGCCCTCGAGGCCGGTCAGCTCGTCCCAAGCGCTGACCGACAGTTCCCGGGGCTCCGACGAGCCGCATCCCCGGGAGTTGAGGGATCGTTCTTTCGGGGTGCTTCCGGATGCCCAGGTGCGCCCTGGGACTTGGGCTTCTAGTCCGCGGTGTCCTCTCGGACGTTGTCTTTGAGTTGTCTCCCCGCGTCTTTTGCTTGGTCGGCCACTTCGTGCGCGTGATCCGCTGCGGATTCCTTGAGTTCCTGCGCGGCATCGCGCGCGGAGCTCTCAGCGGTTTGGAGAGCTTGCTGTCCGACGTCCTTGAGCGCACCGGTCGCGGCATCGACTTGGGGTTGGACGGCTTGCACAGCTCGCCGTTCGGGTTCGGTCTCGGGAAGGACCGCGGCCAACAGTGCCCCGATGCCGAACGCCAGCGCGCCGGCAATGAGCGGCGAACCTGCGGTCGCCCGCTGCAGTTGCTCGGGTGCTTGGGCGATCTTGTCGGTCGCCTGGCTCACTCCCCCGCTGAGACGATCAGCCGCTGAGCCGGCTTGGTCACCGACGGTGTGGCCGGATCCCATGACCCGATCACGGAGGCCGCCGGTCCACTCGCGGGCGGCTTGGCGCCGACGTTCGATGATCCGGCCCGGTACGACGCGGTCTTCTATGGCGTCGATCGTCTCGCTCATGCTTTCGCGACGCTGCTCGATGTCGGCTCTCAGCTCTTCTGATTCTTGGCCCATTGCACGTCCTCCTTGAGTGTCTCCACGGTTTGTTCGGGCACGAACTTCACGGCGTTGAGTTGCTGTCGTCCGCGCAGATAGAGGAACCCGCCGACGGCGGCCCAGATGGCGGCGACGATCAGGAACGCCCAGCCCACGGCCATGACCTCGGCGAGCGCCCACGCAAGCGCGAACGACAACGTCACGATGAACATGTAGCCCGCGAAGGCGGCGCCCCCGAGGAGCCCGCCCGCGCGTCCGGCGCGACTGACCTCTTCCTTCAGCTCGACTTTGGCGAGCTGGACCTCGTCTCGCATCAGCGCGCTCAGGTCGGAGGTGAGATGCGAGAACAACTCACCCAGCGACGAGTCGGGCATCCCGGGCTGGGTGTCGCTCATGGCTGCACCGTCGGCGGGGCGACGTCACCAGTTCCCGACCCAGCCGGAAGCGACGGCGTCGGAGCGCGTTGCGTGTCTGGAGCCGGATTGCCACTGCCCGCGTGACGCAGCATCCGCGTGACGAGGAACCCTGCGGTGCCCGCCGCGACGAGGAAGAGGACGGGCTGACGGCGCGCGAAGGTTCGCAACTCGTCGCCGACACCATGGATTCCACCGTCTTCGACGCGTCCGGCAAGACGTTCCGTACCCTCTGCGAGCTGGCGCGTCACCTGAGTGAGCGGACCCGATTCGGCACCGTCCGCCATGCCGTGCAGCTGGCGCCCGGCGTCATGGAGCGCGGTTGCCACCCGTTGCGCCTGCGACTCTCCCTGCGTCTCGAGCTCCTGACGGATCTCGTGCGCGACATTCGTCGCCTTTTCCTTGGCCTCTTGCGTCACCGCGGTCGCGTGCTCGACCGCGGTGTCTTTGAGCTCGTGGGCCTGGTCAACGGCTTGATCCTTGACTTCCGCGACCGTCGTTCCCTGACTGGTGCTGTCCCCCGAGTCTGACTGGGCCATGTTCTTCTCCTTCGATTCCGCTTGGATCTGCTGGACGATGCGGTTGCCGCAACCGGTCAGAGAATGTCTTTGAGCTTCTTGTCACCGAGGCCGCCCGGCAGCTTGTCGAGGATCGAGTCGTCGAGACCGATCTTGTCGAGCAGGCCCTTGTGCTTCTGCTGATCGACCTTCTCCGGAAGGTCCCGCTCGGCTTGGTCGGCTTTGTCGTCATGCCCGGCCGCTCGAAGCTGGTTGACCAATTCGTTGCGGTTCAGTTCCATCAAAAGCTCCTTCTTCATGTGGGCTCGCCCGGCGTTGATCGCGATCGCGTCGCGGGTTAGCCGTCGCGGTCACGCTCGATGTCGATCTCTTCTTTCCGAACGCTCGCGTCGACCGTTTCCTCTCCGGTCGAGATGTCCTTCTCGAGCCGGACGCGCTCCTTTGGCACGACCCGCTTCTCGACGACGACCTCTTCCTCGTGCAGCGTCAGCGCATGCTCGGCGTCGGAGATCTCCGCGCCCGACATGGCCTGCTCGCGGTTCGCATCCGTGATCGGCTCCCGCTCGATCCGGAGCTCCTCACGTTGCACAGGGACGGTCACCTGTTGCTGTTCGGTCACCACGTGCTTCTTGAGGCGAACCAACTCCGAAGGTCGACGCACCGTGCCAACGTGGAGTTCCTCCTCGGAGCGCGTCATCGCGGTGTCCGCGCCGTCGCGGTCGCTCTGCTCGCGTGGACCGGAGCGCGTGGCCGAGTACTGAAGCCCGTAGTACTCGGCGAGTCTCGCCTCGTCCACGTCAGAGAGGTCTTCGTCGCTGCCGACGTTCGGCGCGTCCTTCACGAAGCTCTTCGGATACGCCAGCACCAGGTCATCGCCACTCGGAGAACCTGCAGTGATCGGGACAATCGTCTCGCGCATACCGAACAAGCCGGTGTGCACCAACGCCCACACGGGCCGTTGCGTCTCGTGATCGAAGTAGACGTCGGCGATCTTGCCGATCTTCGCTCCCTCAGAGTCGACAACGGTCCGCCCGTACCACGCTTCGCCAGGATCAGAGTGCTGGTCGTTCATGACGCTCCTCGTGCTCGATGACCAGTCAGGTGGCGGGTGCCACTCGACCCGAATGCGATCTCAGCGAACAAGTACGCCTTG
>JBBQYZ010000345.1:0-4561 GCA_038208205.1 Gemmatimonadales bacterium
CCGTGTTGACGGAGAGAGCACCGTGGACGCTGCCGCCATCGTGCAGGTACGAGAGGGCCGAGCCCACTTCGCGCATCACGCGCAGCACCGCAGGAACGTCCTCGGCTCCAGCGCGCGCCAGGCGGGCGCCCATCGTCTCGCCGGCGATCCAGCGGCGAAGATATCCCGGTCCGCGCCGCGTCTCGCCGTGCGCCGTCCAGTAGTGGTACGTGGTGGGAACGGCCGGGTGGTTGCGGTGCGCCAGCGCGCGGGCCTCAGCCTCGATCCACGCCGCATGCGAGGCGTCCGGTGCGCTGACCAGCGAGAGCGACCGTCCGAGCGCGTCGATGATCTCCTGAAAGTGGCGGTGATCCTCCCGCACCCCTTCAGTGCCCCAGCTCCATCCTGGCGGCAGCTGCCACGAGGCGAGATGCTCGGGGAGCGCGCTGGTCACGTGATGCAGCTCGCCCGAGGCGCGCAGGGGGCGCTCGCGCGCAGCCTCGCCTGGCCCCGTGGTGGAAGTGGGTCGGGTCACGGCCGAAAGTTATCCGACGTGCCTCCGAGTGGGCAGGGCCGCTCCATCACCGCGCGGTCACATGCGTGACTCGGAGAGCACCTCCTCGGCCGACATCTGGAATGCCGGGAAGAGCGAGACGTCCGGCAGCACGCTGACCTCGACCGTACGCACGCGGAGTGCGCTGCCGTCTCCGGGGGAGGATGAGTTGAGCGAGGGTACGTGAATGGTGACGGCCACGATGCGCCACATCGTGCTCGGACGCGTCATGGAGCCGTCGCTCTCGACGGTGTCCAGCTGGAGAACCTCGCCGCGCGCCGGGATGACGGCGCTCTCGCAGTCGGCGAGCAGCTGCTCGTTGCGATCGTGGCGGGTGACGCGAAGCGTGATCATGCCGCTCGGGGAAAGAGGACGCGGCAAGCTACGCGGCCGCATCGCGACCAGCCAGCGCGGAATGAAACTCGCGGGCTCGCAAGGCGTATCATGATGCGTACCCACACCGCGACGAGGCCCGTATGACGTTCATCCTGGGATTCCTGATCTCCACGGCGCTGGCGATGCTCGCCTACGCGCAGTCGCGCGGTTTCGTGACGCGCCGGCTTCGATACGTTGACGCGCTCCAGACGGCGCTCGCGCCGATTCTCGCCGGGGTGGTCGCGGCCGCGCTGGCCCTGCCGCTCGTGGCGATCATTCCCTTCGTGGGAGTGGGCACGGCGCTCAGCATCGGGATCGCGGTCGGCGCCGGTGTGGCCGCCGGCGCCCGCGAAGTGCGGAGGTCGTTGCCAAGGTTTTGAGAAACGGTGGTGGGTAGTGGGTGGCGGATGATCTCGTGAGCCGTCACGCGTCACGCGCCACCCACCACTTATCTTTCGGCATGCCGTCCACCGCTCCGCCCACCGACATCTCAGACCTCGTGAACGCGCGCATCCTCGAGGTGAGCGAGGACAGGATCGCGGGATTTCTCGAGGACCCGTTCACCGAGATCGCACGACTCGCCGAGCTGCCGCTGGAGATCGTGCTCGAGCGGCTGCGAGCAATGCTCGAGAGCGGCGTGATTCGCCGGATCCGTCAGACGCTGATGGCGACGAATCTCGCGCCGGGCGCACTCGTGGCGTGGCAGATTCCGTCCGACCGCCTGGACGGGGGCTTCGACTTCCTGGCGAAGGAGGATCCGTTCTCCGGACACATCGTGATCCGGAGCACGGATGCCGAGACTGCGGGCTCGGCGTACCGTCTCTGGACCACGTTGAAGGTGCCGCAGGGATACTCCATGCAGCGCCACTGCGAGCTGCTGGCGACCCGCATCGGCGCCTCGACGTTCCGCATCATGCCGGCGAAGCGGCTCTTCGCGCTGGGCGTCGGACATGTGCGGCGCCGGGGGATCGAACCCGGGAGCAAGACCGAGGGTCCGGGTCAGGTGATCGACACGAACATCGTGGAGCTGACGCCGCTCCAGTGGCGCGTGCTCGGACCTCTGAAGCGCGAGTTCGAGCCCGCGGAGCTCGTTGCGGCGCCCTGGCGCGCGCGAGCCGAGGAGGCGGGCGTGCCGCACGAGCAGTTTCTCGACGTCGCACGCGGGATGGCCGAGCGCGGCGTGATCGGGCGGTTCTCCACTTTCCTCGAGCACGTGAAGCCGTCGGCCTCGGGTGAACGGGTCACACGATACAACGCCCTCTTCCATTGGAAGGTGCCGGCCGGCCGCGAGATCGAAGCGGGCCGCGAGGTGGGGCGTCATCACATCCTGACGCACGCGTATTGGCGCGAGGGCGGACCCGAGTTTGCGGGAGTGAACATCATGGCCGTGGCGCACGGGACCGAGAAGCCAGTCGTGCTGGCGCACAAGGCGGCGATCGACCGGCACCTCGAGGCGGTGGGGATTCCGGTGAGCTACACGAACGTGTTCTGGGGCGGGCGGAGCGAGATCACGCCATCCGAGATCATGCCGCAGGCGTACGAGGCGTGGCTGCGGGCCCGGGGAGTGGATGCGGCCTCCATGCGAGCGTGAACGGTTCGCCACACGATCGCTTCGTCCGGTGACGGTGAATCGTGCTCGCGGCGCCGACCGCGTCTAGTTCATGAGACTGCTGGTCATTCTCTCCAGACTGCTGCCACTGGCACTGGCCTTCTGGCGCGATCACCGCCGCTGGCTCGTTGGCGGGCGGCCTGCGGAGCGCACGGCTGCGGACCACCAGCGGCGGGCCGACCAGCTCGTGCGACAGCTCGCCGCGCTCGGTCCCACGTTCGTGAAGATGGCGCAGCTGTTCGCCGGGCGCGCCGACATCCTCTCGCCTGTCTACGCTCGCGCGCTGGCGTCGCTCACCGACCGGGTGCCGCCGGTCCCGGTGACGGAAGTGGAACGCATCATCCGCGAGGAGTATGGCGCGCCTGCTGACGAGCTGTTCGAGCGATTCGACCGCGTGCCGCTCGCTGCGGCGTCGTTGGGTCAGGTGCACCGCGCCCGCTTGGAGGGCGAGGAGGTGGTGGTGAAGGTGCTCCGGCCGGGCGTCGAGGCACTGGTGGCCGCCGACGTGGACGCGTCGCGCCGGATCATCGGGCTCGTGGAGCGCTGGTGGCCGAACCCGCACGTGGTGGGGTCGCGCGTCGTCATCGACGAGTTCGCGCTCCGCGTGGCCGAGGAGATGGACTTTCGCCAGGAGGCCGCGCACGCCATGGCGATCGGCGCCAATTTCGCCGGTTCGCGCGACGTGTGGATCCCGCGCGTGGTGGTGCCGATGGTGCGCCAGCGCGCGCTCGTGCTCGAGTACTGCGCGGGCCAGCGCGTGGACCGCCTGGACGAGTGGGTGCGAGAGCGCCGCGTGGACCCGCAGCTGATCGTGCGACGGGTGATGGAGCTGTACGCGCGCATGATGCTCGTGCACGGGCTGTTCCATGCGGACCCGCACCCGGGCAACGTGCACGTCGCGCCCGATGGGAGGATCATCCTGCTCGACTTCGGGATGGTCATCCGCGTGCCGCTCGAGCTGCGGCGCGAGCTCGTGGCGGCGATCTTCGCGGCGATCCGCCGTGATCCCGACGCCCTGACCGAGAGCTTCCACGCCCTCGGCCTGGTGACGACCGGCGCCGATCCCGCCGTGATCCGCCGGCTCGCGACCACGCTGATGGCGGTGGCGAGCCAGCGCACGACGACGCGCCAGCGAGTGGAACTGCTCGCCGACGAGGTGCTCGCCGAGCTGTTCGATTGGCCGATCGTGCTGCCGAGCCATCTCGTCTACTTCGCGCGCACCGCGTCACTGATCGAAGGGCTGGGCACCCACTACGACGATCACTTCAACGCGCTCGCCTTCGCGACGCCGATCGCGCTTTCATTGCGGTCGCGCATCCTGTCGTCGCTCTACCCCGATGGCGGCGCGCCCACGCTGGACCCGGCGCGCGCGATCGGCGCGGCGATCGGCGCGGTGGCGCGAGTGCTGCGGCGGACAGGCGAAGAGCTGGTAGTCGCCGTCCGCGACGCCATCGCCACAGCCTCGCTGCCGCCGTCGACGGCGATACGCTCCGCCGCCGGCGCGCCCGCCAACGCTTCGGTCACGCCGGCACGTACTAACACCGAGTGACCCGTGCGCGGCCTGAGGCCGCGACGCTCGCTCGTTGGCACTCCCCCGTCGAATCCAATGCACGCTCTCGCCGTCCTTCGCCGAATCCTGTTTGTTCTCCTCCTCCTCGCCACCGCGCCACGGGCCGGAGCGCAGGTGGGCTCCACGACCGACATCATCATGGGCACGGTCACTGCTCCGGATGCCTCGCCCGTCGTCGGCGCGCGCGTCGAGGTCACGTCGGCGGAGACGGGGATCACCCGCCGCAAGACGACGAACGAGCGCGGCGAGTATTCGATCCTCTTTCCCGACGGCGGCGGCGCGTACCAGGTGCGCGCCAGCTTCCTCGGCTACGCGCCGTACAGCGGCTCGGTGCAGCGGCAGGCCGACGAGGACCGGCTCGTGGTGAACATCCGCCTCACGCGCAACGCGCAGGTGCTGCAAGGGGTGACCGTGCGCGCGACCAATACGCGCGACAACCAGGCCGAGCGTCCGACCGCAGGCAGCACGGAGCGCA
>JBBQYZ010000346.1:0-4560 GCA_038208205.1 Gemmatimonadales bacterium
ATACGAGGACTCAGAAACCTTGCCTCGTGTGACTAACACGTGATGTTGAGCGGGCTCAAGTTGCTAATACGGCCGATTCGAGCTAGCCCTTGGATCCGCGGCACCAGCGGATGAGAGAGGATGAATCCGAACGACCGCGACGGCAACCGCGGCGCGTTGGCTGAGCAACTCTTAGGAAGCGCGCGTCAGGCCACGCCAGCAGCGGAACTCTCACGCGGTGCCTGACGGACCGCGTCGTACGCGCTCCGCGCATCGGAAATCTGATCGAAGCTCGGCGCCATCTTCATTCCCGGCCACGCCATCCCCCGGTACATCGACATGAAGAGGTTGGTGGGACCGAAGGTCACCGTCCCGCTCCCGTCGGGCTTCGCTTCCACCGTTACGTCGCTCGGGGTGCGCAGGTTGAGCGACTTGATCGACGGCGAGAGCCCGCCCGTGACGATGAGAATCCGGTCGTTCGTCACCCCGTACTGCGTGCGGCCACGCTGCCAGGCGCCCACAAAGAAGCGCCCGACGGTGATGTAGAGGCCCATCAGCACGAAGGGGATGCCCCAGAGTGCGAAGAAGGACGGCGCCCCGCTGCCGACGACCGACGCCTCCCAGGAGAAGGCGAAGCCCGCCCACAGGATGCTGAATGGGATCATCAGGGCGTCGGACTTCCGGAGGGCGAGCCCCTGTCTGGGGCGGCCGCTCCAGAGGAGCTTCTCGCCGCGGGCGAGTCGGAGCAGAGGGAGATGTCGGGCATCTAGGGTAGATGCGAAATTGGCCTCACGCCGCGCGTACTGGTCGCGAACATGCAGTCGCGTACGAGCTGCACTATGTCGTGCCCCCCGCCTGTCCGTCGCGAGAGAGGAGAGCCAGAGCACCGCCCGTCCTGACGGCTGGCACTATTCGTCGACGAGCTCACCACCGGCCTTTACCCGGTCAAGCGTAGGGGTTCTTGGAGCCGCCAGGAAGTTCGCCTATTGACGATATGTCAACACTGACATATAGCTCCAGGTATAGCTCCGCCAGACAAGCCGCTCGTGTGGCTGAGCGGGGAGGTGAAGACTCCGCCGTTCTCCGCGGCCGCCCGGATCGAGGCCGGCGTGCTCCTCCGCCGGCTTCAACGTGGCGAGCGATTCTCGCTGCCCCATTCGCGACCGATGCCCGACATCGGTGCCAGGTGACATGAGCTTCGCGTCAACGATGAGCACGCGTCGTGGCGCATCGTGTACCGGAGCGATCCGGATGCCATCATCATTCTGGCGGTCTTCCAGAAGACGACACGCGCCACCCCTGCCCGAATGATCCATAGCTGCCGGACGCGCATTCAGCTCTTCGATGCCGCAGCCCGCGGAAAGTGATGGACTGGACTCTGTAACCATGGTGTGATCATGGAAGCACGGAAGCGGCGACGTCTCGAGAGTGCTGGATTCAGGATCGGGTCAGCAGCAGAATTCCTCGACGTAACCGATGAGGAAGCGGCACTCGTGGAGATGAAGGCCTCACTGAGCGCACGCGTGAAAACGTGGCGCGCGAGAGCGCACCTGACCCAGGCGGCACTCGCCAAGCGCTTGAAGTCGAGCCAATCCCGCGTCGCCAAGCTCGAGGCCGGAGATCCATCCGTGTCGCTCGACCTGCTCGTGCGCGCGTCGCTCGCCAGCGGGGCCAAACCGGCGGAGGTGGCGAGGGCGCTCGTACCTCGAGCACGATCGACCGCGGGTTGACGCCGCGCGAGACGTGGCTCGCCAAACTCCCTGCGCGGTCCTACTTTTCCGCCATGCGCGTCCGAGACCAGATCGTTCATCTGCGCGACGTCATCGTCCGCGCTGCCGAGGCCCGTGGGGCGCGCGACGTGAGACTGTTCGGCTCCGTGGCCCGAGGCGAGGAGACCGACGCGAGCGACGTCGACTTCGTCGTCTCCCTGACGAGTGGCCGCACCATGATGGACCTGGCGCGGCTCGAGCTCGATCTCGAACAGCTGCTGGGCAGGCGAGTGGACGTCGTCACCGAGCAGGGCCTCGTCGAGCCGGTGCGGTCGACAGTCCTGCGCGAGGCCATTTCTGTCTAGCGGACGAGAGATCGCGATCCAGCGCCTCCGTCACATCCGAGACGCTGCCGACCGCATTGCCGGATACTGCTCGCGCGGGCGATCGGCGTTCGACGATGATCCCGCGGTCCGTGACGCGATCCTCTACCAGATCATCGTGATCGGCGAAGCCGCGAAGGCGGTCATGCAGGTCGACCCACAGCTCGCTGCGAACCTCTCAGAGGTGGAATGGTCGCCGCTTGCCAAGATGCGCGATCGTCTGACCCATCAGTACTGGGCGACAGACTCCGAGATCGTCTGGTCGACCGCGACGACGGATATTCCCGCCGTGCGACACGCAGTTCACCACGCGATTGAGCGACTCGGCTGAGCTAGGTTGGACGTCGGTAATCATTCGTCGGCCAATCCTCCGTCCCACCACCGCGCACCACCCCACTCGATGATCACCGGCGCCATCAAGAACCAGATCGACCAGGTCTGGAACGCCTTCTGGGCGGGCGGTATCGCCAATCCGCTCGAGGTCATCGAGCAGATCACCTACCTCCTCTTCCTCCGTCGGCTGGACGACGAACAGACCCGCGAAGAGAACAAGGCCGCGCGCCTCGAGGCGCCGATCGCGCGCCAGATCTTCCCCACCGGCACCGACGGCATCGGCAGGGATGGCGGCCGCCCGTACGAGGATCTGCGCTGGTCCCGGTTCAAGAACTTCGCGCCGGCCGAGATGTACGCGGTCGTCGGCGAGCACGTGTTCCCCTTCCTGCGCACCCTCGGCGGCGACGACTCGACCTACGCGCATCACATGAAGGACGCGCGGTTCACCATCCCCACGCCGGCTCTGCTGGCCAAGGTCGTGGACCTGCTCGACGACGTGCCGATGGACGACCGCGACACCAAGGGCGACCTCTACGAGTACATGCTCGGCAAGATCGCGAGCGCGGGGCAGAACGGCCAGTTCCGCACCCCGCGCCACATCATCCGGCTCATGGTGGAGCTGCTCGCGCCGCAGCCGGCCGACGTGATCTGCGATCCGGCCTGCGGCACCGCCGGCTTTCTCGTCGCCGCCGGTGAATACCTGCGCGAGAGGCACCCTGGCATCATGGTCGACCCGAGGCAGCGCGCGCACTTTCACGAGCGCATGTTCCACGGCTTCGACTTCGACAACACCATGCTCCGCATCGGCAGCATGAACATGCTGCTGCACGGTGTGGAGAATCCCGACATCCGGTATCGCGACTCGCTCGCCCAGGATCACTCGGCGGACGAGGAGGCCTACACGGTCGTGCTGGCGAACCCGCCCTTTGCCGGGAGCCTCGACTATGAGAACACGGCGAAGGACCTGCTGCAGATCGTGAAGACGAAGAAGACCGAGCTGCTCTTCCTCGCCCTGTTCCTGCGACTGCTCAAGCCGGGCGGCCGCGCAGCGGTGATCGTTCCAGACGGGGTGCTGTTTGGGTCGAGCAAGGCGCACAGGGAGCTGCGACGGCTGCTCGTCGAGGAGCAGAAGCTCGACGCGGTGGTGAAGCTGCCGAGCGGCGTGTTCAAGCCGTACGCGGGGGTGTCGACGGCGATCCTACTTTTCACGAAGACAAATTCTGGCGGGACGGATTTCGTGTGGTTCTACGACATCGAGGCGGATGGGTGGAGTCTCGACGACAAGCGGACAGCGTTGTTGTCCGAGGACAAGCTCGGGCCGGCGCCGCGGACGGCGCTGACGGCGGACGAGCACGGGAAGAACAATCTGCCGGACGTCCTGGCGCGGTGGGGGGAGCGGTCATGCGCGGAGCGCGAACGGGCGCGGACGGCGCAGAGCTTCTGTGTGACGAACGCAGAGATTGCGGCGCAGGACTATGACCTGTCGCTCAATCGGTACAAGGAGGTTGTGCACGAGGAGGTCGAGCACCGAGCACCGAAGGAGATCTTGGGCGGTTTGCAGGAACTGGAGCGCGAGATCCAGCGTGAGCTTATTCAGCTAGCGGAAATGCTGAGATGAGTAGTCGCACGGTACGCTTACGCGAGCTTATGGTCTCGCGCTCAGGAGCTGTTGATCCTTCGCGGCACCCGGATGAAGCGTTTGACCTCTACAGCATACCAGCCTTCGACCATGGCAGGCCTGATGTGCGAAAGGGGTCATCAATCGGCTCATCGAAGCAGATAGTTGAACCGAGTGACGTGCTCTTGTCCCGCATTGTCCCTCACATCCGGAGAGCTTGGGTCGTGGGCCCTCGGGTGGATCGACGCATCATCGCCTCAGGTGAGTGGATTGTCTTCAGGAGTCGCGAGATTCATCCGCCGTACTTACGTCACCTGCTAATCGCTGACGAGTTCCACGCGGCATTCATGCGTACGGTGTCTGGCGTCGGGGGATCGCTGCTCCGGGCACGACCGTCGCACGTCGCGAATATTGCGGTGCTACTTCCTGCGATTCCTGAGCAACGGCGAGTTGCCGGGGTCTTGGACAAGGTAGACGCATTGCGAGCCAAGCGTCGCGCCGTCCTCGCTCAGCTCGACGCGCTCACGCAATCCATCTT
>JBBQYZ010000347.1:0-4551 GCA_038208205.1 Gemmatimonadales bacterium
TGCTGCCGGCGGCGAGCGCGTCGTAGAAGGCGCGCACGAAGTCGATCGTCCCGCGATCGCGAATGCGCCAACCGGTCGCGACCACCGACTGCGCGCCCGCTTCGATCAGCGGCGAGGTGAGGCCGAGGATGCCCTCACCGCTCACGAGCTGTCCCCCCGCGCTGCGACAGGCCGACAACACCACGAGATCGGCCTGGAGGGCCAGTGCCGCAAGATCGCTTCCGGTGACGAAGCCGCCGTCCACACCCGACGGCGCCAGCGCGAGCGCGGTGTGCTCGCTCGACCGGTCGTCGACCAGCGCATGCGTGGCGAAATGGAGCACCGAGAACCCGGCGAGCGGTGCGTGGCGCAGGTAGGCTGCGGTGGCCTCGCCACGGAGGCGCACCTCCGCCGCGTCCGCGTAGCGCGCGACGAGCTGCGCCTCGTCTCCGGACGCGGCGAGGCGGGGAAGCCCGCCGCTGCTGTCGAACGCCGAGCGGTACTCCGCGACGACAGGCGCGCTCGCCGAGGGTGCGAAGGTCGGATCCGCGAAGGCGAGCAGGCGCGAGGGAGCGTGCGGTGCGCGCTCGGGCCGCCGTTCGCGAATCGTGGCGAGAACGGCGACGGAGGGCGTGGCCCCCACCGCGTACCGTTCGATGACGTAGCGGCCGTCGGCCAGCCGGAGGGCGTCGAACGGTACCCGATGCAGCAGGCCGTCGGGAACCATCACGAGGCGCGTCACCTCGGACCCGAGCGTCCCGACGGCCGAATCGAGCAGCGATCGGCCCAACGTGCGCGCGAGCGCTGCCGGATCACCGCCCGAGGCGAGCAGCGCGGCGAGCCGAGTGACCGGGGCGAGCAGCGAATCCGCCGCGGCGAGCTGGAACGATCGCAGCACTGGTCGACCACCGACGCGCCGCAGGACGAACAGGGTGGTGGGCGCATTCCAGGCACCGGTCACGTATTCGAGGATCGCGGTGTGCTCGTCGGGGATGGCGTGTGCCAGCTCCGCCAGACCGCGCCGCGAGGGCAGGAAGGCGAGCGTCGTCGTGTCTGGCGCGGCGCGGCGCACCCCTGACTCTGCGACCGGGCGTGCGGTGCCCAGTGCGCTCGCGCGGACGACGCTCTCGGACAGCACGCGCGCCCGTCGGTGCTCGGCCAGAAGGAACGCGGCGCTCGTGCGGCCCGCCCCGGCGAGGGCCGCGACGGCGGCGGCGGCGACGGCGTCACGGTCCGCAGTTCCGTCCTCCGTCTGGAAGACGAGCAGGCGCTGCTCCCGGTCGGACAGGCCCGCGCGCCAGTGGTCGAACTCCGTCGCCGCGTCAGTGGCCTCGCGCTCCGCCTGGTCGAGCGCGCCAAGTGACGCGTCGCTCCGCGCCATGGCGAGCTTCGTGGTGTAGCGCGCGACCGTCTCCTGCTCGCCAAGCTGCGGGAGCAACCGTGCGAACAGCGCACGCGCGGTGGCAAAATCGCCTTGCGCGAACGCGAGCTGCGCATGGTCCCGCACCGCGTAGTCGGCGAGGAAGCCGAGACCATGCCCACGCGCAGTGGCGTCCGCGTCGGCCAGCAGCCGCTCGGCGGCGGCGAAGTCACCGCGACGCGATTCGATCGCCGCGAGCTGCTGGGTGACGATGACCGTCTCGTACCAGCGCTGCGCGGCGCGAAAGTGCGCGAGCACCCACGATGACGCCTCGCGCGCCCGCTCCAGCTCACCCGTGCCCAGGAAGTGATACGCCTGGAAGGCGCGCGCCGAGAGCAGCGACGACGAGTCGCCGAGCGTGCCGGCCGTACGCACGGCGCGCTCGAGGCGGGTCGCGGCAGTGGTGCGGTCGCGGAAGGCCGTGGCGATGACGCCGAGCCCGATGTCCACGCGCGTCATCGCACGCCGGTTGCCGGAGGCCAACGCCTCGCGCTCGGCGTCGCGCAGCACATCCCTCGCCTGCACGAGCTCCTCCTGCTGACGCAGGATATCGGCGACCGAGACGAGGGTGTTCGCGCGCATGGCACGGTCGTGCAGCACTTGCTGCCGCCGAGCGACTTCTCGGTAGGTGGCGAGCGACGAGTCGCCGAGATGACGCAGTCTGTAGTCAGCGCCCCGCGCCGACAGAGCAAGTGCTGCCTGTCGCGGTTCGGCAGCCGCATTAGCCAACGCGAGCGCCGCCGCGACTTCAGCGGCGGCATGCGGATCGCTGCTCGAGGCGAGCAGGTACGCGCGCTGGGCTCGGATCGCGGCACGCAGGGCGACGTCGCGCGCGCCGAGCAGGTGCTCGGCGGTATCGAGGATGGCGTGCGCCGCGGGGGGTGACTGTGGACCGGTGGTTCGCGCCACGCCGAGGAGCGCTTCCGCCTCGACCGCTCGCGCACAGGGGTCGCCGCTCGCTCGCGCCGCGGCACGCGCGAGGGCGAACTGGCGTGGTGCGTCGATGAAGTCACCCGCCTCGAACGCCGACCAGCCCAGGCCGAGCCGAGCGTGGAGCGTGTACGCGCGCGGTGCGAGTAGATCGGCGGCAAGGGCTCCATAGAGTCGCGCGGCCGTGACGTGGTCGTAGGTCAGCGCCGCGATGCTCGCCAGCCCGAGCGTCGACGCCGGGTCGCCGGAACGCGAGCGCCACCCGGCGGAGACCGCCGCGATGCTGTCCCCCTCCACCGCCCGCAGCGCGATCCGTCGGACCGCGGTCGGGTCGCGCTCCTGCGCCGCGAGGCGGGCGGGGAGGGCGAGCGACGCCAACGCGATGGAGCCGAGCGTGCGCGCGAGGAGGCGGGTCATCATCTCGTGAGCCGAAGGAGCGGTGCAGGTCCCTGGCACGGCGCGTCGAGCGGCGGCACCGGACGGCAACAGTAGAGCACGGACCGGGAGGAGGGCAAGACTTCGCACGGCTTGGATCGAGAGTGAGAATCCCTGCCCGCGCGCTGCGTCTCACGGTCAACGCGATATCGCAGCCTCCCCACCGCCTCGTCCCTCCGAAGGAGCCCGTCATGATCTCCCGCCGATCCTACCGTGTCGCCGTCATGCTCGCGGCGCTCGCCGCCGTTCCGTCGATCGTCCCGCGCACCGCATCAGCCCAGGGGATGATGGAGCGGATGAAGAAGCGGGCCGAGGAGGCGGCGCAGCGAAAGGTGGAGCAGCGCACCGAGAAGCGGGCCGGCGAAGCGACCGATGCCGCATTGAACAAGGCCGAGTGCGCGGCGAGCGACAAGCTGTGCCAGGAGAAGGCGGCGGCGGCCGCGACGCCGGCGGGATCGGCCAAGGGCGCGGGCGCTGCGAACAGCGCATCGGCGTCCGCGGCCGCGTCGCTCAAGCCGGGCGAGGGCGCGTGGAAGAACTACGACTTCGTGCCGGGTGACCGGGTGATCTTCGCCGAGGACTTCAGCCGCGACGAAGCGGGCTCATTTCCCAAGCGGCTCACCTTCACGCGGGGCAACTTCGAGGTCGTGGCGTGGAGCGGGTCGCACTTCCTGAGCACGAACACCTTTGATAGCAGATTCTCGATCCCGCTTCCCGAGACGCTGCCCGAGCGGTTCACGCTGGAGTTCGACTACTCGGCGGCCGGTGGCAACGGGATGGAGATCCACTTCGTCGATCCGGCCAAGGGCGGCGGCAAGGCGTACGTGGACATGGGCACATGGATGGGCGGCGTACGCGGCGGCGGCGTGGAGGCGATCGGCAAGCCGGCGAACGAGTACGGCTACAAGGACGCCGTGTTCCCCGTGCGCATCATGGCGGATGGCCGGTACGTGAAGGTGTACATGGGCGAGACGCGCGTGGCCAACGTGCCGAGCGCCGACCTGGGACGCTCGAAGGCGATCTGGCTCACCGTACCCGGCCGCGAAGACCGCGCGGCGATGATCGGCAACATCCGCATCGCGGCCGGGGGGAAGAAGCTCTACGACGCGCTCGCCGCATCGGGCCGCGTGGCCACGCAGGGCATCCTGTTCGACGTCGCCAGCGACCGGATCCGGCCCGAGAGCACGCCGACGCTCAAGGAGATCACCGTCATGCTCAAGGATCACCCGGAGCTCAAGCTGGCGATCGAGGGCCACACCGACAACGCGGGGCAGGCGGCGAGCAACCAGTCGCTGTCCGAGCAGCGGGCGGCGGCCGTGAAGGCGTACCTCGTGTCGCAGGGAGTGGACGACGCGCGGCTGCAATCGAAGGGCCTTGGCGCGGGCAAGCCGGCCGCGAGCAACGCGACGGCGGAGGGCCGCGCGCAGAACCGGCGCGTCGAGCTGGTGAGGATGTAGCAGGAAGCGCAACCGACGTGCGACCGTCCGTTCGCAGCGGTCGCCCCACCTACCCCTTCGCACTCCTCACTATCTCATGAAGGCGTTGACGCGTTTCGCGATCCGCAAGACCAGCCTCGCGCGTACGCGGCGCATGATTGCTGGTGGCATCGCGACGACAGCCCTGGCGTGCGGTGTCGTCGCCTGCGCCGATGGTCCCTCGCGCGACGGCCCCGAGTGGCTCACTGCGCGCGCCACACCCGTGACGCTCGAGACCACGCTCGACACGGCGCGGGCGATGTCCAAGGTGATCACGCCGGAGAGTGGCGGCACTCTGACGGCGGCCGGTAG
>JBBQYZ010000348.1:0-4547 GCA_038208205.1 Gemmatimonadales bacterium
AGGTCGATCCCCTGGTCGCGCTTGAACTCGCCGACGATCCAGTCCATCACGCGCTGGTCGAAATCGTCGCCGCCGAGATGGGTGTCGCCATTGGTGGACTTGACCTCGAACTGACGCGAGCCCTCCACGTCGTAGAGCTCGAGGATCGAGATGTCGTAGGTGCCGCCGCCAAGGTCGAATACGGCGACCTTCTCGTCCTTCTTCTTGTCGAGGCCGTACGCGAGCGCGGCCGCGGTGGGCTCGTTGATGATGCGCAGCACGTCGAGGCCGGCAATCTTGCCGGCATCCTTCGTGGCCTGCCGCTGCGCATCGTTGAAGTAGGCGGGCACAGTCACGACAGCCTTGGTGACCGTCTGGCCGAGGTAGTCCTCCGCCGTCTGCTTCATCTTCTGCAGGATCATCGCGGAGACTTCGGGCGCGGTGTACCGCTTTCCCTGGACCTCGACCGTCGCGACGTCGTTGGAGCCCGGGATGACCTTGTACGGAACACGCTTCTGCTCGTCCTGTACCTCGCTCATCTTGCGGCCCATGAAGCGCTTGATCGAGAAGACGGTGTTCTGCGGGTTGGTCACCGCCTGCCGCTTGGCGACCTGGCCTACCAGCCGCTCGCCATCCTTCGTGAAACCGACCACGGACGGAGTCGTCCGCCCGCCCTCGGCGTTGGGGATGACGACGGGATCCCCACCCTCCATGACGGCCACGACCGAGTTCGTCGTGCCGAGGTCGATGCCGATGACTTTATCCGCCATTGCTTTCCTCTGATTGATGGTGTTGAAGCGGCACGTGCGCTGCCGCGGACGACGAAGCCTGGCGCAAGAGCGGGACCGAGGCCGCCGCGCCAGAGTGACAGCAAAGTTGCGCGGCCGCGATCGCCAGCGGCTGACAAGGTGACCGGCCGTGGCAGTGAGTGCCCTTCCGGCAGGCTCGCACCATCGGTAGCGGCGATCGCAGGGGGTCGTCGATGCTCGCGCTGCCCCCACACTGGACCAGCGTGTGCACTGGCGCTGTTCACCGAAGATGATCCCACTCAGCGACGAGAACCCCACCCTTCACACGCCCTGGATGACCTGGCTCCTGATCGGGGTCACCATCGCTGTGTGGTTCCTCGTCCAGGGCGCCGGGACGGCGGACGCCGTCGCCGTCTCGGTCTGTAACCTCGGCATGGTACCGGGCGAGTTGACGCATCGGGCGCCTGTCGGCCTCGGCGTTCCGCTCGGTCCGGGCATGGCGTGCGTGATCGACGCCGAGGCGGTGAATCGATTCACTCCGCTGACCTCGATGTTCCTGCACGGGGGGTGGGGGCACCTTCTGGGCAACATGCTGTTCCTCTGGGTGTTCGGGAACAACATCGAGGACAGCATGGGTCCGGGCCGTTTCCTCGCCTTCTATCTGATCTGCGGCGTGGCCGCCGCCGCGGCACACGTACTCGTCGATCCGACATCGCCTATCCCGACCGTCGGCGCGTCGGGGGCGATCTCGGGAGTCATGGGCGCGTACCTGGTGCTCTACCCGCGGGTGCGGGTGAACATGCTGTTCATCTTCATCATCTTCTTCAAGGTCATCCCGATCCCCGCCTGGCTGGTGCTGCTCTGGTGGTTCTTCGTGCAGGTCGTGACGGGACTTCCACAGCTGTCTCCCGTTCGGCCCGACGTGTCGGGTGGAGTCGCGGTGTGGGCTCACGTCGGTGGTTTCCTCGCCGGTCTCGTGCTGATCAAGCTGTTCGAGGACCGACGCCTCGTGGCGCGACGCGATGCGATCCGCGCGGTCGAGCATCCGCAGTCGGGGTGAATCGATCCTGCGTGTGGGTCAGTGGATCGCGCGGTGCAGGGTCAGCCGCTGAGTGCTCGCTCCACACCGAGGGCCTGCCGGGCCAGTGGGAATCCTGGCTGCCCGACACAGATCCGCGTGGACGTTGACGCAGCTCCGCGCCCTTGCGCAGCCGCCACCCCGATCCGCAACGACGCCCACGGAGACACCCGGCTCGGCGAGTTTGCCTCGTCTGTAACGGTCGGGTAACTTCTCTGCGCTCGCCTCCCTCCCTCCGATCCCGACTGCCTCATGCTGAGTCGCCTCATCCCGCGCGACGAGCAGTTCTTCGATCTGTTCAACCAGCTCGCGAAGCATCTCCAGAGCTCCGCGCAGCTGCTCGATCAGCTGTTCGCGGAGCCGCATCGCACCACCGAGCTGGTACGCCAGATCAAGGACGTCGAGCATCATGCGGACGCGCTCACGCTGACGATCAGCCAGCGGATCGACAAGAGCTTCATCACGCCGATCGATCGCGAGGACATCCACATGCTCGCCTCGCGGCTCGACGACGTGATCGACCGGCTCGACGGGACGGCGCGTCGCGTCGTCATGCTGCACATCGACGAGGTGCGCGAGCCGGCGAAGCGGATGGCGCACGTCATCCTGCAGGCCTCCGGCTTCATTGCCCAGGCGGTGCTGTCGATCAAGAAGCCGAGCGAGGTGGCGACCTTCGCGGCCAAGATCAAGCAGCTCGAGGAAGAGGGTGATGCCCTCTACCACGAGGCTGTCGGCGCGCTGTTCGCCGGCAAGCCGGACCCGCTGGAGGTGATTCGGTGGAAGGAGATCTACGAGTCGCTCGAGCAGGCGATCGATCAGTGCATGGGCGTGGCGAACGCCGTCCAAAGCATCTCCCTCAAGAACGCCTGAGCGGCGCACAGTGATCTGGTACGTCGTCGCGATCATCGCGTTCGCCTTCCTGTTCGACTTCAGCAACGGCTTCCACGACTCGGCGAACTCCATCGCCACGATCGTCGGGACCCGGGTGCTCAGCCCCCTCGCCGCGGTGGTGTGGGCGGCGTTCTTCAACTTCGCCGCGCTCTTCACCGGCGGCGTTGCGGTGGCGAAGGCCGTCGGCGGCGGGATGATTCAGCAGAGCGTGGTCGATCCGAACGTGATCCTCGCCGCGCTGATGGGCGCGATCATCTGGAACATCATCACCTGGTCGTACGGGATCCCCTCGAGCTCCTCGCACGCGCTGATCGGCGGCTATGCCGGTTCGGCGATGGCCAAGGCCGGGCTGGCGGGGATCACGTGGGGGACGAAATGGATCCAGACGCTGTCCTTCATCGTGGTCTCGCCACTGGTCGGCTTCATGGCGGGCTTCGCGCTGATGGTCGCCTGCTACTGGACCTTCAAGCGGATGAGCGCGGGCCGCGCCGACCGGGTCTTCCGTCCGATGCAGCTGCTGAGCTCCGCGGCGCTGTCGTACTCGCACGGCGGCAACGACGCACAGAAGACGATGGGCATCATCCTCGGGCTGCTCGTCGCGAGCAAGTCCTACTTCGCCGGCCAGACGGGGTGGGCGCGCCACCTGTACGTCGCGGACTTCCAGACGATACCGCGCTGGGTGGAGGTGGGTGCGTACACCGCGATCTCGCTCGGTACGCTGTTCGGCGGCTGGCGGATCGTCTACACGATGGGCTCACGCATCACGAAGCTGCGTCCGATCGGCGGCTTCGCGGCCGAGACCGGAGGGGCGATCGCCATCCAGATCGCCACCCATTACGGCATTCCCGTCAGCACGACGCACACGATCACCGGGTCGATCGTCGGCGTCGGCGCCACGAACCGACTGTCGGCGGTGCGATGGGGTCTCGCCGGCCGCATCGTGTGGGCGTGGATCCTCACGATTCCAGCAGCGGGGCTGATGGCGGCCCTCTCCTACCACGTGCTGTCGCGAATCGTCACGCTGCCATAGCGTCCTGCCGAGGGCTTGCGTCGCCCGCTCCAGGCGCTCGCCCTGGTCGCGCGATTGTCGCGATCTCGTCACGGCTCGAGCAACCCCCGCCATTACGTGCCCGGTTCGGTGATCTTACGTATCACTTCTTCTCGGGAGCACCATGCACCGCACTGTCCTCGTAGTCGCCGCGCTGGCCGCCGTCGCATGCACCGACGCTTCCAACAGCAGAGACTCGGCCGCCGCGGGCGCGCCAGCAGCGTCGAGAAGCTCGGGCGCCGATCTCACGGGTGCCGGCGCCACCTTTCCGTATCCCATCTACAGCAAGTGGTTCTCGGACTACGCCGCGAAGACCGGCGTGAAGATCAACTACCAGCCGATCGGGTCCGGGGGGGGGATTCGCCAGCTGTCGGAGCAGACGGTGGACTTTGGCGGGACGGACGCGCCGATGAGCGATGCCGAGCTGGCCAAGGCCAAGGGCGGCGCGGTGCTCCACATTCCTACGGTGTTGGGAGCGGTCGTCGTGACGTACAACCTGCCCGGCGTGACCCAGTCGATCCGGTTGGACGGGAAGGTCCTGGCGGCGATCTTCCAGGGCCAGCTCACCCGCTGGAACGACGCGCGCATCGCGGCGCTCAATCCCGGTGTGTCGCTTCCCGCGACCGATCTCCTCGTGGTGCATCGGTCCGACGGCTCCGGCACCAGCTACGTCTTCACCGACTATCTGGCGAAGGTGAGTCCGGCCTGGGCCACCAAGCCCGGCAAGGGCAAGGAGGTCCAGTGGCCGGTGGGCCTGGGCGCCAAGGGGAACGAAGGCGTGGCCGGCCAGATTAAGCAGACG
>JBBQYZ010000349.1:0-4538 GCA_038208205.1 Gemmatimonadales bacterium
GGCTTCGACATCGGCTTTCTGGGCGACCGGGCGGACTTCAGCGCTACGTTCTACCGGCAACACACCACGGACGCCATCCTCGTCACGCCGACCTCGCCGTCGTCGGGCTACTCCAGCGAGGCGAAGAATGCCGCAATCATCAACAACTCGGGCAGCGAGTTCTCGCTGAACCTTCGCCCCTTCACGACGTCGACGCAGGCCTGGGACGTCGGGTTCGGCTGGGCGCGCAACCAGTCCCTGGTGGAGGACATCGCGGGCGCCGAGTTCCTTCTCATCGACAACGCGACAGTGAATATCGTGGCGCTGAAGGGCGCGCCGCTCGGCGTGATGTACGGATACGGCATGGTGCGCTGCGGCCTGAGCAATCCGGACGAGGTTCCGGGGCTCGACGCGGCGTGCGCCGGCAAGCCGACGGGCACGCTCTACATCGACGATGGCTCCAACTGCTCGGCGGCGAAGGGGATGCCGTGCGGTGAGGCGCTCCAGCAGCGCATCCTCGGCAACCCGAACCCCAAGTGGACGGGCTACGTCCGCAGCAGCTACCGCTACAACAAGGTGCAGCTGTCCGGGCTGCTCGACATCCGCAAGGGCGGACAGATTCACAATGGGACGAAGGGAGCCCTGTGGAGCTACGGCACGCACCAGGACACCGAGAACCGTGCGATCTGCACCGGCGCGACCACCGCGAGCTGCACGGGCAACGTGCACACCTTCGGCGACGGGGACTGGTACCCCGGGCCGGTAACGGGACCTGGAGCGGGGACGGCGCTGCCCATCGGCGAGAACTGGTATCGCAACAGCGGCGTGGCCGCGTGTCCGTTCACCAGCATCGACGAGCAGTGCGTGGAGGACGCCAGCTACGTGAAGCTGCGTGAGATCTCGCTCGGGTTCAGCTTCGATCAGTCGTGGGTGACGCGCGGCCTGGGTCTCTCGACCTTGGACGTGCGCATCGCCGGACGCAACCTGAAGACGTGGACGAAGTACACGGGCCTGGACCCGGAGACGAGCCTCGCCGGCTCGCTCGCCAAGGTCGGTGGCGCGGACTACTTCAACCTTCCGCAGACTCGTTCGATCGTATTTTCCGTCGGACTGAACCGCTAACAGGCGAGACGACATCCATGCGATACATCGCGGCGCTGACCGGCGTGGTCCTGCTCGTGGGGACCGCCGGCTGCAACGACTTTCTTGGCTCGACCACAGCCGTCAATGATCCGAACAACCCGACCGTCGCCAATCGGAACACCCTACTCCCCGGCGTGGCAGCGAACATCATCGACCAGCAGGAAGGGCGCGTGGCGATGGTCGTCTGCGAGTGGACGCAGCAGTGCGCCGCCACCTCGGGCCGCTTCGTCGAGGAGTACTACCATTACAACGTCAACGGGTCGAGCTTCAACGGAAACTTCAACTCCATCTACAACGGCGGCGGCCTGATTGCCATCCGACAGATCGAGGAGGAAGCGACGAAGGACAATGATCTCGTGTACCGTGGCGTCGCGGAGGTGATGGAGGCGCTCGACATCATGTGGGGCGCGGACCTGTTCGGCGACATCCCCTACAGCGAGTTCGCGCCCGGCAAGACGGACGCGAAGTTCGACCCGCAACTGACGATCTACGCGTCGGTGCAGACGCTGTTGAGCAAGGCCATCACCGATCTGAGTGGGGGTGGGCTGGGACCCAGCAAGTTCGATATCTTCTACGACGGCGACAAGGCGAAGTACATCAAGCTCGCTCACTCGCTCAAGGCGCGCCTGTATCTCCACACGGTCGAGAAGTTGGGGTCGGGGCAGTACGCGCTGGCGCTGGCGGAGGCCAACCAGGGGATCAACGCGGCCGACGGCAGCGACGACTTCCGGGCGACGCACACGACGAACACCTCTGAGCGAAACCTGTGGTTTCAGTTCCAGCTGTCGTCGTTCGGTAACGACCTCGTCGCGGGCGCACCCCTCGTCGATCTCATGAAGGCGGATAACGACCCCCGGCTGGCCGAGTACTTCGGCACCAACCAGAGCGGTGGATACGGCGGTCTCGATGCGAAGGGCAACAATCCGCTCGATCTCGTGTCGCCCATCGCCGGCTCCGGACGCACCGATAACGACGTGTTCAGGCAGCCGCTGCTGACCTGGGAGGAGAATCAACTCATCAAAGCGGAGGCCAACTTCGTGTTGACGGGCGCGGCGGCGGCGCAGCCGTTGCTCGACGCCGTCCGCGCCAAGTACGGGAAGGCGAGCAAGCCGGCGACCCTGCGCTCCATCATGGAGGAGAAGTACATCAATCTGTACCAGAACGTGGAGTCGCTGAACGACTTCAAGCGCACCTGCTATCCGCGCCTGACGCCGGCCAGCCCGTCGGCGACCGTGGTGCCAGGCCGCCTGTTCTACGGACAGACGGAGAAGCAGACCAATCCGAACACTCCGGCGGAGGGATCGCTCCAGACGACCCGGAACGCGAACGACCCCACCTCGTGCCCGACCTCGTGAGCACCATGACCGGGAAGGCGGAGCACTCGCCGCCTTTCCGGAACGGCGTCAGCGACGGACGGACGACATGGAATGGAAAGGAGAGTGGCTCGTGAGGCATCGACGCATCCGCGCTGAGCTGGCGCTGGTGCTGGCAACGACCGTCACGGTCGGGTGCTACGAGTACGTGCCGGCCCGTGATGTCGGATTGCTGGCGGGCCGCCGCGTCCAACTGGAGCTGACGGACTCCGGATCGGTGGCCCTCGCCCGCCTCCTCGGGCCGTCGGTGGAGGCGGTCGAAGGCACGCTGCTGGCCGACAGCGCGCGCTCGTACGTGCTCGGCGTCGCGGTCACGCGACGCCGCGGCGGCGCGGAGAGCGATTGGCGCGGAGAGCGCGTCATCATCGGTCACGAACTCGTGACGAGCCGCTCCGAGCGCAGCTTTTCGCGGTCGCGAACAGTTTTTGCCGGGAGTCTCGCCGCCGCCGCTGTCATCGCCATCACCACCGCACTGCGCGGATCGGGTAAGGGAGACGGCGGAGGACCCGTGATCACGCCCCCGGTGGCGCGGTAGCGCGCGTACCACTCTCGATGCCTTGTGGCGGGCGCCTTCATGTATCTTGCAGGAGGCGGGTGGCGCGCAGGGCGCGTCCCGCTCCGACGCCAACGCACCGAACCGATGCCTGAAAACCGCCTGCAGCGGCTCCACGACGCCGGCCAGTCCATCTGGCTCGACTTCATCGCGCGCGACATCCTCCGCAACGGCGAGCTGGCCCGGCGCATTCGCGACGACGCGCTGACAGGGATGACCTCCAACCCGACGATCTTCGAAAAGGCGCTGGCGGAGGGCACGGCGTACGACGACGAGCTGAAAGGCGCGACGGCTGGCCTCACGACGATGGAGCTGTTCGAGCTCGTCGAGACGTCGGACGTGCGCGCGGCGTGCGACCTGTTCATGACGGTGTACGACGCCACGAAGGGCGCTGATGGATACGTGTCGATCGAGGTCTCGCCTGCCGCGGCGAACGACGCGCACGCGAGGGTGGCCGAGGCGCAACGACTCTGGGCGATGGTCGACCGACCCAACGTGATGATCAAGGTGCCCGGCACGATGGAAGGCGCCGGGGCCGTGCGGACGCTGATCGGCGCGGGGATCAACGTGAACATCACACTCCTGTTCGCGATCGAGGCACACCGACGCGTGATCGAAGCCTACCTCGCCGGCCTCGAGGACCGGCGCGCGGCCGGCAAGCCGGTGGATGGGATCGCCTCCGTCGCGTCGTTCTTCGTGAGCCGCGTCGACTCCGAGATCGACAAGCGGCTCGACGCGATCAGCGCGATGAAGTCGGGCGCTGATCGCGACCGTGTGCTCGCCCTGCGCGGCAAGGCGGCGATCGCCAACGCACGCCTGGCATACAAGCTGTTTCGCGACGAGTTCGCGACACCGCGCTGGTCATCGCTGGCGGACGCCGGCGCGCGCGTGCAGCGCCCCCTCTGGGCCAGCACCGGCGTGAAGAACCCGCTCTACCGCGACACGGTATACGTCGAGGAGCTCGTGGGTCCCGACACGGTCAACACGATGCCACCGGCGCTGATCGACGCGTTTCGTGATCACGGCCAAGTGCGGCGCACGGCGGACGCCGACGTGGGCGGCGCCGAGCGGACGATCGCCGACCTGGCGGAGCTCGGTGTGAGCATGACCGAGGTGACCGACAAGCTCCTCGCCGACGGCCTCGCGAGCTTCGCCAAGAGCTTCGACACGCTGACGGTCGGGTTGGAGAAGAAGCGCACCGCGCTGGGCCCGGCGATGGCCCAGGCGCGCTAGCGTTTCGCAGGCGCGGCCTCCTGGCCGCGCCGCACCGGTCGTCCCGCCACCCCTGCCAAGAGCCCGTGCCCTACCCGCGCACCAAGATCGTCTGCACCCTCGGCCCGTCTACCGCGACGCGCGACACGCTGCGCAGTTTGATGGAGGCGGGACTCAACGTCGCCCGATTGAACTTCTCGCACGGCACGCACGAGCTTCACGCCGCCACCGTGGCGATGGTGCGGGCGACGGCCGAGGAGCTGGGAAAGCCGATCGCC
>JBBQYZ010000350.1:0-4535 GCA_038208205.1 Gemmatimonadales bacterium
ATGCGGTGAGTGCCCGTTCGAGCGCGAGGCCGTCGGCGAGCAGCGCCCGCATCTCCGTCACGGCGTTCGCCTGCAACGCCGGATCGGCGCGCAGCACGAGGTACGTGCGGGCGCGGCGCGCCGCTCGTTGCATCCGGTCACGGAGCGCGACGTCCACGCCGGCCGCGAGAAAGACACCGACGACGACGAGGAAGGCGCCGGTGGCACCCAGCCAGTGCGCGACGACCACCCAGAGCGCGAGGTACCACACCAGCAGGCAGGCGGTGCCGAGCACGATGGTGCGCATCGCCGGCTGGTCGCGCGAGGGATCCTGCGCGAGCGAGCGCATGGCCAGCGCTCGCGCGGCGCGAAGCGGAAGCCAGTGCGACACGCGCCCCACCGCGGCGACGGGCAGCCCTGCCGCGACGATCGCTCCCTCCCGCACGACGAACCGCACTCCATGACGCAGTCGAGGCGAGACCTGCACGTCGGCGAGCGACGCGCCACGCCCGGCGAGCGTGGCGTCGAGGGCGTCCACCCGCGCGATGAAGGCGTCGGCGCGACGGGTGACGCCGGTGTCGGCCCCGGCGAGGGCGTCGGTCGCGGCGTCCACGCGCGCCGCGAGCTCGGCCTCGAGCGCGAGGTCGCGGGACCGGCTCAGCGCAGGAGGTTGCTCCACGAGCGCGGCGAGCGCACGCGCCAGAGCGACGGCGCGGCGCGCCCGTTCCTCGCTCGCGAAGTTCAACGTGACGCGGCGGAGCGCGACGTCCACCTCGGCGGTGAGCCGGGTCGCGTCGCTCGCCGTGCCCACGTCGCCGGCGTCGTTACGCGCGCGCCATGCGTCCACGTCGATCGGATCGCCGACGCGCACGAGCACCCGGCTGCGGTGCCGCTCTTTTTCTTCAAAGATGATCCCGAAGGGAACGATGACGACTCCACGCACGCCCGTGCCGACCGCGGCGAGCGCCATGCGCGCGGCGCCCGTCCTCAGCGGTGCCAGCGCCGGCGCGTCGTGGCTGATGCCTTCGGGGAACACCAGCACGGCGCCGCCGGCGCTGAGGGAATCCGTGACCGCCTGGAACGCATCGGTGTTGCGTGTGACGGGCATGCCGCGCACGGGCACGCCATCCACGGGCACGCCGTGCACGGCCGCCACGGCCGCCACGGCCGCGCCGGCCACGGCGGAGGCGCGCTCGTCCTGCGCTCGCCGGAGCGGGACGACGCCGACGGCGTGCAGCAGCGCCGCGAGCAGGCGATGCTCGAACAGTGTCGCCTTCGCCGTGATCAGCACCCGCCGCCGCACCGTCGTGCCGACGACGAGCGCGTCGACCAACGCGTTCGGGTGGTTCGACGCGATGATGACCGGTCCCGTCGTCGGGATGCGCTCGGCGCCCTGCACCACGACGTCGCCGTAGTACCAGTGCAGCCCGACGTCGGCCGCCGCACGCAGCAACCGGTAGAGCATCCGGCTCAGGCGGCCGCCGGGGCGAGTCGGGCGCGGTTCGGCACGTGGCGCAGCAGGAGCAGGGAGGCGGCGAACATCAGCGCGACGGTGATCACCGCGGCGCGATACGCGAGCCCGGTTCCCTGCCCTGGCTCGAGCGTGTCCACGGTCATCCCCCACACGAACGGCCCGGCGATGGCCGCGGCGCGCGCCGAGAGCAGCATGAGGCTGAAGTAGCGCCCCGCCTCCTCCTCCGGCACGAGTGAGAGCAGAAGCGGTCGCTCGGCCGTGGGCACCGCGCCGAAGATCAGGCCGATGACGAGTCCCACCCCCCAGAACGCCTGCTGCGATGGCGCGAGGATCATCGCGATGAGCAGCACGATCCACGACACGATGGTGCCAACGAGCGTGCGCCGCGCCCCGTAGCGGTCCACGAGCCGACCGGCAACGTAGCTGCCCAGGATCGCCGGGATCGTGAGCACCAGGAAGAGCGTCGTCTCGGTCCCGTCGGCGAAGTGCATGGCCTTCACCGCATAGACGGCCATGAACGACACGATGGTGCCGATGGCATCCTGGTAGAGGAACGACGCGAGGATGAACGGCAGCACCCCCGGGTGGCGCCGGGCGTCGCGGAGGGTATGGCCCACGTCGGCGAAGGCGGTCCGCCACGGCACCTTCATGCGGCCCGGCACGGGGTTGCGATCGCGACAGAACACGAACAACGGGAGGGAGAACAGCAGGAAGAGCAACGCCGTGGGCACGAAGGTCGACACGCGGCCGGCGTGCGACGTGAACGGCACGACCGACCGCAGCGTGGCGACGACCGAGGCGGGGAGCGAACCGAGGAGCGGGAAGCCGCCGCTGAAGAAGGGCGCGACGAGCAAGAGGCCGACGATGGTGCCGACATAGCCGACAGCCGTGCCGATTCCCGACAAGCGCCCTCGCTCCTCGGGCGGCACCAGCTCCGGCATCATCGCGTTGTAAAACGGCTGCGCCGCCTGGTACATGTAATTGGCGACGACGAAGGCGAGCAGCACCCACCCGAAGGTGCCGATGGTCGGATGCCAGCCCGCGGGCAATCCGCCCCCCAGCGACTCGGTGCCCGCGATGGGAAGCGTCTTCTCGCCGACGACACCGATCGCTGCGCACGCCAGGCACGCCGCGACGGTGAAGCCGACGACCCACGACTTGCGCCGCCGACGTGCGTCGGACATGGCGCCGAGCAGCGGCACCGACGCGACGACGAGGAGGGCGGAGATGCCGTTGCCGACGGCGAACGTCGTGTTGCTCGCACCGAGGTCCTCGATCAGCCAGACGGAGAAATACAGCGTGCCGACGTTCATCGAGAAGATGGTATTGGCGAAATCATACAGCGCCCAGCTGGCGCGCTGGATCCACGGCGCGCGGCGCGGGTCGGCCGTCGCCCTGCGCTGTACTTGCCCCGACGTCCGCATGCAGTCCTCCGATTCTGATTGACGTCTCCCCGCGCGGCACCAAATTACCGCCCATGCCGCTTCGCCGCTTTCACTCGCTCCTGCCGCCGCGCCGCCGCGCCGCCGCGCTCTTCACGTGTGCGCTGCTCCTCGCCGGCTGTGAGCGCAGCCGCTCTGCCCCGCCGAGCGACGCCGCACCAACGGCGGCCGGACCCGTGCCGGAGTCGCCCCTGGCGCGGCGGGCGCGGATCGGGTGGAACAACGCCGCCGGTCCCGCGATGCTCGCACAGGGCTCGGCGCGCGAGCAGGCGATCGTCCTCTATCCTTTTGCCGACGACACGATCGCTGCCGAGCAGCTCGACTCGGCGAGCGAGGCGGGCGCCCTGGTGGTGCTTTTCGGCCGCGGTGGTGCGCGGTTCGAAGCACGGCTCGGCGCGACCCCCGCGGAAGCGGCCGACGACTGCGAGGTGTGGCCCCTCACGGCCATGCGCCCGGCGGGTAGTGCTGCTTGGGCGGTGGGGTTCGTCGGTGGGCACGTCACGCCGCTGCCGCTCGACTCGGTGGACGTGCTCTCGGTACGCGACAGCATGGCGCTCGTCGCGGAGGCATCGCGGCTCGCGTCGTCAGTGACGGCATCGACCGGGGCCGCCTTCCAGGGACTGCGCTTCACGGCGCACGACATCCGCCGCTTCCAGGTGGCGCCTGGAGTGCAGGCGATGGTCGCCCACGTGAGCCGCCGGGTGAATCAGGAGGCGAACCCGCAGGAGGAACAGACGCTGTTGGTGGCGGAGCGCGACAGCGGGGCGACGTCGGGGCAGTACGTGCTCGCGTACGCCGAGCGCTCGTTCGGGCGCGAGGAGAAAGTCGTCACGCCCGAGGCGCTGGCCGCCGTGCGCCTCGGCGCCGTCTCCACATTGGTCATCGCACGCGACAACGAGGACGGCGTGATCTACGCGCTGCTGGAGCGGACCGGCCCGCGGCAGTGGCGCGTGCGGTGGATGAGCGCGGTCACGCGGTGCGGGTGACGACGCTCTAGCGCCAATCCGTCGTCAGAGTGCCTTCCCGAGCGCCGCCGGCGCGCGCGCGCGGCCGACGGCGCCCGCGAGCGCCGCGAGGGTGAGCAGGTACGGGGCGACGAGGAACAGCTGATACGGCGCGTTCCAGCCCATCGCCTGGAATGCGAACTGGAGCGCGCTCGCGGCGCCGAACAACAATGCGCCGAGCGCCACGCCCAGCGGCCGCCAGCGCCCCAGCACCACGATCGCGATCGCGATAAAGCCCCGCCCTGCCGACATCCCCTCGACGAAGGTGCCCGCCTGCGCGAGCACCAGTGTGCCTCCCGCGAGGCCACCGAGTGCGCCGCCCATGAGCACAGCGATGACCCGGACCCGAGCGACGGACACTCCGGCCGCCTCCGCCGCCTCCGGTCGTTCGCCGACGGCGCGGAGCGCCAAGCCAGCGTGCGTGCGCGCGAGCCACCAGGCGATGAGCGGCGCAGCGACGTACGCGAGGTACGTGACCGGCGGTTGGGCGAAGAGCGCCGTGCCGATCACGGGGATCGACGAAAGCACCGGAATGGGCAACGGGGTGCTCGTCGGTAATCTGAGGGCGACGCCCGCGTTGCCGTAGAGCGTACGATACAGGGTCCCGGTGGTCCCGGTGGCGAGCAGCGTGAGCGC
>JBBQYZ010000351.1:0-4533 GCA_038208205.1 Gemmatimonadales bacterium
CATCGCGACGTGCGCCCACTGCACCGCGCCGCCCGTGTCGGAGCACCCCGTGGCCACGAGCGCGCCTTCGAGCCTGACGAGTGCCCGGTCGAGCGGCGCCGTCAGCACGTGGTCGCCCTCCGACGCGACACGCCAGTCGACTCGAAGGCGTCGAGCACCTGCGCGGTCAGCGCCGCTGCGGATTGCTGCACCGCGAGCAGCAACAGCGAGATGGTGATCGACGTGATGGTGATGACGCCGCCGGCGATCGTGCCGAGCAACGCCCTGGCCGCGTCCCGATCGGTGACGAGGCGCGTGCGGAGGACGGCGCGGCCGGGCTCGAGCCACTTGATCCGGGTCCGGTCCAGCGCATAGGCGCCGGCCGCGAGCACGACGAACGCGACGATCGTCACGCCGGGCACGACGAGGAAGTCCGCGAACGAGCGACGCACGTCGGCCCACCTGTCCTGCCAGACGGTGAGGCGCGAGGGCGTTCGTGTCATGATGGCGGCGTGGGCAATCGGGCGCGAGCGGACGCGGCCGGACGATGCAATATGCGGGCGCGTCGGCGCCGTCTAGCAGGTCGTGGCAACCGGAGGATCGGACGCCGCGGCAGTGAATATGTCGCGGCGATCACCGTCGTCGTGCTCCTGGCGGGAGCGGTCCGCATGCTCGCCTTCGAGCGCGACGTGGCCGATCCGAACGGCATCCACAGCTTCGGCACCGCGCTGTGGTGGACGGCGATGGTCCTGACGACGATCGGTCGGCCTGTTTCCCGAAGACCGCGAAGGGGCGCGTGGACGAAGCGGAGCTGGCGGGGGCGGCGGTCGTCGAGGCGCTGCGACACGAGGTCCTCGCTCGGCGCGCCGACATGCGGGCGCTCGGTGCCTCACGCCCGGAGATCGAAGGCTGACGCCAGCTCGCTCCAGCCGATGGTGTCAGGCCGAACGGCGAGTCGTGTCGTGGGTCGTCACGCGCGCCCGAGAGCGTGCGCGATGTCGTGGGACGCCGTGCTCAACCAGCAATCGTGCTCCAGTGTGACCGGGCGTGGACCTTCTCCGGCCGAATGCTGTAGCAGTCTGCACGCTCCGGCCCGCGGCGAGGGCGCGCCCGACCATTCGTCTCCGCAGACGCCGCACGATCCCCCACCGCTCGTCGAGGCCATCATGCAAGGGACTTCCGGAAATCGCACGTCACGCATGTCGCTCGTCCTGCGACACGTCGCCGGTATCGGCGTCGACTCGCGATGATGCAGCCCCGCAGGACTCCGCCGGAGAGCATGCCCGTCATCAGGCGGGCGTTCTCGGCCGACGCGGCGAGTGCGCCGCAGCTCAGTCCCGAGACCCGGCAACGCCTGCATCGCCACATCGAATGGGCGATGGCCGGTCGCCCCGATTGGCAGGACCATCTGCGCGTCACGGTGCGCGTCGCCTCGGCGGAGATGCGACTCGCTGGTCTCTCGAGCGGCGAGGTCGAGCGCGCCTTCCGATGTGCCGTCGAGGATCATCCGGCGCGCACGACGCACGACGCCGCATCGCTCGTCACGCGCGAGCTGCGCTCGGCGCAGCTCGTAAAGCTCATGCTCCGGTGGGCCGATGGGTTGCGGGCGCTGCGCCGCTGGTAAGTCACACCGGCGTGGGTCAGCGATCGACTGCCCGGTCAACGCTCGCGTCGAGCGGGACCCAGGACCGCGCGTGTTCATCCCGCCTCGTTCGCTGCGTCGCTCCTGCCGAATCGAGAACTCGCTCGCTCGCCCTACCGCCCTTCCGTGCAGGGGCGCACATTCGCTCTGGTGGCCGTCGCCCGCTCGCCATGAGCACGGCGCCGCTCCGCCATCCCGTCGAGGATCCGAATGGTCGTCTATAACTCCGGCCCATCGAGCGACGCGCCGAGCAACCCGACACCTCTCTCCATGCGTCCGGCCGATACGCACATCGATGCCGATCTGGCCGACGAAGTGCTCCCGACCCTGGAGCCCACACTGAGCGAGATCGAGCACACGCTCGTGGTACGGAAGGAAGGTCTCTCCGGACCGACGCGCCTCAGGACTGCGCTGCAGGCTACGCTCGAGCGGCTCGGGCACACCGTTAACGAGCCGACCTTCGACTTCCTGCAGTGGAAGGTCGCGCTCTCGCGCGCCACCACCGCGGAGAGCCGACGGGAGGTCGCCTTTCACGGCGAGCGTCGTCTCGTGATGGACACGGATGGCCACGAGTGGGAGGTCTTTCCCATGATCGAGGGGCTGGGGTGGGACCCCGAGGCGGACATCCGGCGCGAGAACTGGCTGTGCTTCACCACGCCCGGCGAGCGGCGGTACCTCGTGCCCATTCCCCCCAACTGGCTCGAGTGGACGAATGAGGAGCTCGGGGCGGCGCTCGAACGGGCCCCGCAGGACAAGCGACGGAACTGATGGATCCGCGCCCCCAGGCGACTGGTGGAGCACCACCGGGCCGCACCGTCACGGACGGCGACGGGCGACTCTGGCACGTGTTCGTGGTCGAGGAAGGAATGCGGTGGGACCCCGAGATCGAGATGCGACGCCGGAGTTGGCTCTGCTGCGACCGTGGCGACCAACGGCGCTACATCAGCCCCCTGCCCGCCGACTGGATGCGGTGGAGCGAAAGCGAGCTGCTCGCAGCGATCGCCGAGGCGAAGCCGGACCATCGTGGTTGACAGGATAGATGACGAAGGCCTGGATTGAACGAGAGGAGAGCAGCGTAATGAAGAACGCGCCAATGCGATCGATCAAGCTCACTCCCGGGCGAGTGCGTCAGGTGCCGCCCCCAAGTGTCATCCCTCGGCGGGCCTGGTACGCGCGTCCGGGTCTGTGGGTGCTGGTCGTGGCAACGGCCGTTACGGGCCGCATGCTGGCCAGCGCGCTCGCCCGCCGATAGGCGATCGATGGCGGACGGCCGGCGAAGTTAGCCCGCTGGCTCGCCGTGGTGCATCAGCCGCGCGGGGGTACGAGGATTGCTCGGCCCGACGTGCCCGTCCGCTCCAGTCCCGGGCTCAGCCGCCTCCGGACGATGTCCCTCTCACACGGATGACTGCAATTCCGCCACTCGATCCTGGCGAGCTATATCGTGTGCTCGCGGAGAGCGCGACCGACGCGATCGTCGCGATCGACGAGCAGAGCGTCATCCTCTCGATCAACCCGGCTGGCGAGCGCCTGTTCGGCTACCCGGCGAGCGAGGTGATCGGCGCTCCCCTCGAGCGGCTGATGCCTGCCCGCTACCAGGCGCCACACCGGGCGGGGATGTCCCGGTACTTGACGACCGGCCGTCGTCACATCGCCTGGCAGGCGATCCAGGTGCCGATCCTGACCAGGGATGGTCGCGAGATCCCGGTCGAGATCTCCTTCGGCGAGTTCACGTCGGCGGGACGACACATCTTCTCGGCCATCATCCGCGACGTCTCCGATCGTGTCGCCGCCGAGCAGGTCAACGCGGCGCATGCCGAGCTGCTGCAGACGCAGGCGATCGAACTGGAGCAGCAGATCGAGGAGGCGCAGGCCATCGGTGAGGAGCTCGAGCAGACGAACGAGGAGCTCCACACGGCGAACCGCGCGCTCGACCTCGCGCGCGAGGATGCCGAGCAGGCGTCCTCACGCGTGCACGAAGTGCTCGACAGTCTGACGGATGCGGTGAGCGTGTTCGACCGTGACTGGCGCTGGACGTTCGTGAACCCCGGTGCCCGCGCCGTGTTGGCCGCTCTCGGCCGCGACCCGGACGCCGTGATCGGGCGGATCCTCTGGGACGAGCTCCCCGAGCTTCGCGGCACCCTGTTCGAGACCGAGACCAGACGGGCGCTCGCGACGGAGACCGCGGTGGTGTACGAGGAGTATCTGCCGACGCTCGATCGCTGGTTCGAGAACCGGATCGTGCCCTCGCGCGGTGGCATCACGACCTTCACGCGTGACGTGACCGTGCAGCGCGAGGCCACGGAGGTGTTGCGGCGGCGGGAAGCGGACTATCGCGCTCTGGCGAACTCGATTCCGACGTTGACGTGGATGGCAAGGCCCGACGGGTGGATCTTCTGGTATAACGAGCGATGGTACGAGTACACGGGCGCCTCTGTGGTCGACATGGAGGGCTGGGGTTGGGAGCGCGTGCATCACCCGGACGTGCTTCCCGACGTGCTCGATCTGTGGACCCGGTCGATCCGCCTGGGCGAGCCGTTCGAGATGACCTTTCCGCTCCGGGGGCGGGACGGATCGTTCCGGCCCTTTCTCACGCGTGTCTTCCCGCTGCGCGGCGAGGACGGCGAGATCCTGCGCTGGTTCGGTACCAACACCGACGTCCACCGCGAGCACGCAGCGCTCGAATCCGCCGAGCGTGCTGCGACGCGAACGCGCCAACTGCAGAAGCTGACCGCACTCCTGGCGGGCGCGCGAACGCTCGATGACGTCGCCGAGATTCTCGTGACGGAGGCGACGCGGGCGACCGGGGCGCTCAGCAGCATGCTCGTGGCGCGCGACGGCGCGAGCGGGGAGGTGGTGATCTTGCGCGAGACGGGAATGCCGGAGGCCCTCAGGGCGCGCTACGCCCGATTCTC
>JBBQYZ010000352.1:0-4531 GCA_038208205.1 Gemmatimonadales bacterium
GACTGATCCTCGGCCGGATTGAAGGTGAACGTGTACGTGCCGTCGCTCACGCCGACCAGCGCCCGCTGGGCGTCGGTGGGCACGAACGGCGAAGTGCGCAGATGCGACGTGGTCGAAACCGCCTTCGGCGCAGTAGCATCACCGGCGCACGCGACGAGCGACAGGCTCGCGGCGGCCAGCAGGGTGAGCATGGTGACTCGTGAGCGTGCCATCGTCGGCAATCGCATCCGGACCTCTTGAGCCGAGGCTCGATGTAGAAGGGGGTGGGGCGGCACGACCGCAGTGGGACGTCGTGTCGCATCCCTCTTTGGCAATGCCAAGGCCAGCGTCGGCAGGAGTTGAGTTGCCGTCAGACTGACTCAACGGCGGTGCAATCAAGTCCCGATTCGGGCGAGGTGACCGCGTGTCGTTCCCGTCCTGACCGATCGTGCGTCGAGGTGGAATCGTGCAGATCGCGACGGTTCGTGCAGCCTGCGCCACTCCGTCCGGGCGGACTCGTTCGTGGCGAGCCCGATTCGGTCGCTACGCACGCCGGATTCAGGAGGCGACGGCTGGTGTATCCGAAGTGGACGGGCGAGGCCACGGACCACTGGTCCGTCCACCGCTCGGTCGGTCGGCGAGGTCGCGCAGCGCGGTGTATCGGGCGGCGAGCGGCACGAACTCGTGCACCGCCGGATGCGCGGCGAATCGCGCGACGGTGCGCCAGACGGCTGTGTCGTGCTCGGCCAGCGCCGCGCCGCAGTCGGCCACCATCCACGCGGCCGCGTACACTTCCAGCATCTCGAGGCGGGACACGGCGCCATGGAATCGGCGCCGTGCCGCAGGCAGATCGCCATCGAGTGCCAGGACGCGCACGGCCAGCGACTCGAGCAGCTCGCGCCCCTGGAACCACCAGTCGGGGCGCACCGCGAGCAGGGCTTCGGCACCGAGGAGCGCGGCGCGCGCCTCCTCCTTGCGGTCCAGGCGCAGCGCGGCGAGACCCACCCCCGCCTCGGCGCCGATCCCGATGTCCAGCACCCCGAGCTCCTCGGCGAGCGCCGCAGTCTCGGTGTAGATCGCCAGCGCCGCCTCCGCGTCGCCGCGCTCGCGCTCCAGGTTCGCGAGGTTGTAGAGCGCCGCGAGGCGGTTGGTGTTGTTGCGGAGCGTGGTGTAGAGCCGCAGTGCGTCCTGACAGGCGCCGTGGGCGGCCACGAAGTCGCCCCGGCGCAGCTCCACCACGCCCAGGTTCATGGACGCGCTCGCCGCCACGTCCAGCGCCTGCGCCTCCCGCGCGATCGCCAGCGCGGCGCGGAAGGCCTCGGCGCCTGCACGGTCGTCGCGCGTGCGCGAGCGCGCGACGCCGAGGCAGAGGAAGGCGCGTGCCTCCATCAGCCGGTCCTTCCTCGCGCGCGACCGGGCGATGAGGGTGAGCAACAGCTCCACCGCGTCGAGCGGGCGATCGGCCAGCAGCGCTACGGCCAGGCGGTGGATCGCCTCGCCCACCAGCACGTCGTCACCGGTCGCATCGGCGAGCCGGACCGACTCCTCGGCGATGCGCATGGCGTCCTCGGTGCGGCCGAGGCGCGTCAGCGCTTGCACGAGCAGCGAGCGGATGTGCACCACGTCGGCGCGGCTCCCCACCCGCTCGGCCACGGCGAGCAGCTCGCGGCACTCCGCTTCCGTCTCTCGCGCGCGTTGTCCCAGGCGCACCCGCGCCTGGAGCCGGCGCTGCTGCACCGGCAGGGCGCGCGCCGGGTGATGGGCGAGCTCGGTCACCGACAGCATCGCGTCGCTCCATCGCTCCACGTCGGCCCAGCGTCCCGCCAGCTCCGCGACGTGCGCGAGCGCGTCCTGGGCGCCGAGGCGCTCGTCGTCACCCGTGGCGTGCACGAGCGCGAGCTTGAGGAAGTCGGTCGCCTCGTCGAGTGCGTAGAGCGAGATCGCCCGCGCCGCGGCGCTCCGGCACCACGTGTAGGCCTGCGCGGCGTCGCCGCTGCGCGCGTAGTGCGACGCCACCACGTCCACCGCCTCGGGGGTGCGTTCGGCGAGCAGGTCGGCGATGCGGCGGTGCGCGAGACGCTGGCGCGCCGGGCTCACCGAGCGCAGCACCGCGTCGACGAGCAGCGCGTGGGCGAACTGGTACCGGTCGGCATCGCCGCCGTCCGCGGGCTCGAGCACCGAGCTCGAGAGACCGGCGTCGATCGCATCGAGCACCATGTCCATCGACACGCCGGTGGCGTCCGCGAGCAGCGCGACGGGAAAGGTGCGGCCGATTGCCGCCGCCGTGACGAGCACCTTCAGGGCGTCGTGCGGCAGCCGGGTGAGCCGTCGGCCCACCAGGTCCGACATTCCCGCCGGCAGCGACAGCGACTCGGGAATCGTCCACGTCCACGCGGTGCCGTGGTACGAGAACACCCCTTCCTCGAGCATCGTGCGGAGCAGCTGCATCACGAGGAACGGATTGCCCTCGGTGTGCCGGAGCACGTAGTGCAGCAGGTCGTCGCCCAGGTCGGAGCGGTGCAGCGCGCCCTGCAGCCACTCGCGCACCTCGACCGCGGTGAGGCGCTCGATGCGCAGCTCGCGCACGCGCTCGTCGCGCGAGAGCCGCTGCCGCCGGTCGCGTACCACACCGAACGCCGCCTCCTCGCTGCGCAGCGTGAGGGCGACGCAGATCCGCTCGGTGGTGAGCTGGGCCATCACGTACTCGAGCGCATCCCAGCTCGTGGTGTCCGCCCAGTGCATGTCCTCGAGCACCAGCATGAGGGGTCGTCCCTCACTGACCTCGCGGAAATAGGACACGAGCTCCTGGAGAAGCTGATGCCCATGGGTCGGATCGATCGGCAGGATCGGCACTGACGCGCCCGCACCGCGCAGTCCCGGCACGAGCCGCTCGAGCAGCGGCCAGGCACGCACAGGGGTCATCCCGAGCTCGTGAGCGCGCAGCACCAGCTCGGCCCAGGGCCCGAATGGCGGGCGGCTCTCGCTCTCGAGCGCGCGCCCGGTCACCATCACCGCGCCGCGCAGGCGCGTTTCTGGGAGTAGCTGCCGCACGAGCGTCGACTTGCCGACGCCGGCCTCGCCGATCACCAGGCGCAGCTGCGGCGTGCCACGCACGCTGTCGTCCAGCGCGGTCACCAGCGAGCGCAGCTCGTTGAGTCGACCCACGAACCGCGTGACGACGAGCTGCGGCGGCCCCTCGCTGCCGGTGCTCGCCACCACCACCGTGTCGCGTCCCTCGCGCTTGGCGTCGAACAGCGCGCGGTCGGCCGCCGAGAACATCGCCTCGAAGTCCTCGCCGTGCACCGGTGCGGTGGCCACACCGATCGAGAGCGTCACGGTGATCGGCCGACCGGCCTGTCCGCGCGGCAGGATCGACGTGGCGGCGGTCGCACGACGGGTCTCCTCCGCCAGCGCGCGCGCCGATTCCGCGTCGAGCCCGGGCAGCAGCACGACGAACTCGTCGCCCGCGTAGCGGCCCACGTACAGGCCCGGCCGGAGCTGCTCGCGCACCACTCCCGTCACCAGGCGCAGTGCGTCGTCGCCGGTGAGGTGGCCGTAGGTGTCGTTCACCAGCTTGAACTGGTCGACGTCGATCACGAGCAGCGACACCGGCGCGCCCGTGCGCTTGCGCTCCGCCAGCACCGCCGTCGTCACGCTCTCGAAGGCGCGGCGCACCAGCGCGCCGGTGAGGTCGTCCTCCTCGGAGAGGAGCACCGCCCCCATCCCCCCGGTACGCCGCGACGGGAGCGCGCGTTGCGACGCCGCAGGGGCGACCAGCGTGCCGCGGCGCACCAGCTCCTCGAACTTCACGAAGAGGCGGGCATCGAACTGCCGACCCACTTCGCGGCGCATGATCTCCATGGCCTCGATGTGGGTGAAGGCACGCTTGTAGCTTCGCTCGGTCGTCAGCGCGTCGTACACGTCGGCGATCGCGAGAATGCGCGCGGTGAGCGGGATGTCGTCGCCCGCCAGCCGGTCCGGGTAGCCGCATCCGTCCCACCGCTCGTGGTGGCTGCGCACGATCGGCGACAGGTCCCACGGGAACTCGACTTCGGCCAGCATCTCCACTCCCGCCATCGGGTGGCGGCGCATGAGGGCCCACTCCTCGTCATTCAGCCGCTCGGGCTTGTTGAGGACCTCCGACGGGATGATCAGCTTGCCCACGTCGTGCAGCAGCGCGCCGATGCGGAACCAGAACAGCGAGGTCTCGTCGAGCCCCGCCTTGGCGGCCAGCGCGCCGGCGAGGTCCGCGACGCGCTCGCAGTGCCCCTGCGTGTGCAGGTCCTTCGACTCGATCGACTCGCCCCACTCGCGCACGACGTCCAGGAAGTCGCTCTCCAGGCGGGTCATGCGCCGGGCAACGTCGGCCAGCTCGTGGCGCGCGCGCAGCTGGTCGAAGCAGGCGTGCGCCTCGTTCAGCGCCTGGAGCGTCTCGCGGTTGCGCCCCATCCTGGCGTAGAGATCCGCCAGCTCGCGGCAGGTCTCGCCACGCAGCGCGAGGTCGCCGAGCCGCGTGGCGACGCGGCACGCCTCCAGCAGATGCGACTCGGCC
>JBBQYZ010000353.1:0-4524 GCA_038208205.1 Gemmatimonadales bacterium
CGGTCGCCAGCGCGGCCAGAACATCGCTCTGCGTGACGACGCGTCCACTCGAAGAGAGCGCGGCACGCTCGACGACGTGCTTCAACTGTCGAACGTTTCCTTCCCACGGTTGCGCGATCAACGTCGTGATCGCAGCTGCACCCAATCCGAGATCGACGCCCAGCGCCGTGCGCTCGAGGAGTTGCGTCGCCAGTAGCGGGATGTCACCCCGGCGCTCAGCCAGCGACGGCACATTGATGATCAGTCCACGTAACCTGAATGCCAGGTCGGCGCGAAAGCGGCCGGCGCCGACAAGTGCAACCAGATTCTCATTGCTCGCCGCGACGAGCCGGAAGTCACTCCCCCTGTCGTGCGCTGCGCCGACCGGCCGGAACTGCCGAGTCTCCACCGCCCGCAACAGCTTCGCCTGCGGCGCGAGCGCGAGTCCTCCAATCTCGTCCATGAAAACGGTGCCCTCGTCCGCCTCGAGCAGGAAACCCGCCGCATCGCGCACCGCTCCGGTGAATGCGCCGCGCACGTGCCCGAATAGCGCGTCCTCGAACATCGACTCGCCTAACGCACAGACGTTGAAGGCGACGAGGTTTCCTCGGCGCCCGCTCCAGCGGTGCAGTGCCACGGCGACGAGCTCTTTCCCCGCCCCCGTCGGCCCCTGGATTAGCACCGGGAGGGAAGACGGGGCTACTCGTGCGACTAACGCACGCAACTGCTGCATCACCGGCGTCTCGCCAATCAGCAACTCGGCTATGTCGCCACGTTCAGGCGTCGCGCGCGATGCGCCCGATACGCTCGTCATGGCTTTCCCCCCGCGCTCTTCTCCCTCATCGGTTTCGTCACCTCCTCCGCCTCCGCATCATCGCGAATCACCTGCGGCGTAATGAACAGGTACAGCTCCGTCTCTATCGACGTCCGATTCACCCGCCCGAACAACCCGCCGATCCACGGGATGCTCGACAACCCCGGCACCCCGCCCTGTGAGTGATCCTTCTGCCGGTCGCTCAATCCGCCGAGGATCACTGTCTGCCGATCCTTGATCAGGAGCTGCGTCTGTACGCTGCGCGTCGAGATCACCGGCGCATCCACGCCGGCCAGCCCCGATCCCTCATTCGTCGCCTGATTCACTTCCTGCGTCACGCGGAGCATCACGTACCCATCGGGGCTGATCGTCGGCCTAACGGTCAACTTCGTTCCAACGTCCTTGTACTGCACCACCTGATCGCGCGCGGTGTTGTCGGTGGGCAGCACGCGTGAGACCTGCACGAATGGGCGTTGACTGCCGACATTGAGCTCCGCTTCCTCGTTGTTCGCCGCGATCACCACTGGGCGGCTGAGGATTGACACATCGCCTCGCGCGGCTGCGGCGCTCAGGATCAGGTCGATGTCGTGCGGACCAACCTTGAGAAGCTGAATGATCAGATCGCCCGCGCTCGATCCGGCGATCGTGCCGCCGATGGTCGCGTCATCGCTACCGCCGCGACGTACTTTCGTCGCCGTCACTCTCGTCCCGACGCCGAATGAGAGGCTCCGATCCTTCCGCACCTCGGCGATGGTCACACTGATCAGCACCTGCAGCGGCCGGATGTCGAGTTCCTTCACCGCCGCGTTGACCAGCTCGAAGTCGCGCGCACTCGCCCGTACGAGCAGGCTGTTCGCCCGCGGATCGGGGACGATCGTCACCTCCCCGCTGAACGCCGCCTGACGGCCACCCATCCCGGTCACAGCCTCCGGCACAGTGCCGCTGGTCACCGGCGGCGCGCGATTGTCCTGCAGCTCGCGGCTCAGCGTCGGCTGCCGACGGCTCCCGAGCTCGCCGAACGCGCTCGCTTTCCCGTAAAGTGCGTTCACCGTTGACGCCACATCCTCGGCCCGGGCGTGTCGCAGGTGAATGGCGAAGAGCTGCAACGATCCCTGCGGCTGCATCGCGTTCGGGTCGGGCGGCGGCATCAGTGGCCGTGCGGCCTCACGCTGGCGCACGCGATAGAGCCCTGCCGCCGTGTCCTCGAACAGCTCGTAGTTCTGGCTCTCGAGCACGCCGCGCAAGAGGCGCGGCACCTCGGCCGCGCGCACCGGGTGTGGCGTCTCGATCGTCACCCGGTTCCCGCCGACACCACCGAAGACGACTGGCTTGTCGAGGTAGCGGCTGAGCGCCTGCACCGCCGCCCGGAGGTCGACGTCGACCAGCTTCACGCTGACGCTGTCGCCTCGTGCGACGACGGGCTCGGGTTGTTGCGCGCCGAGCGGCGCTGTCGCCAGCACGATGGCGACTGCCAATCGCGCCGCCCCGGTGCCCCAGGCGCTCCGCCTCACCACGCCCGCCTGACGGTCAGTCTCCACGTTGTATCCATCCCGATGACGACCACAGTGTCCCGTCGTACAGCGCGAACCTGCAATCCGCCTAACGTGTCGCCGGTGCGGACGACACTCCCGCCCTCCCGCCCCGGCACGCCTTCCAGCACCGCGGACCAGGGCGGGCCGCCGATGATCCCGCTCACGGCGAGCCCGGGGCGGGTAGCACGCGGTGGCGGCGGCGGGGCGCCGTCCCGCGTGGGTTGATAGGCAATCGGTGACGGGTGCCGACCGGCGCGGAATGGGTCGGCTTCGGTCAGCGCGATCACCGCGACGTCGATGTCGGACCGCGTGACGTGCTCCGGCGGAGCCGTTGGTGCGGAGACCGCGCGAACACCGGGCACCTGCGCGTCGCGGGGAGCGCGTGCGCCCACCCCCGCCGCAGCGCCTAACGCGATGGCGACCGCCCAGAGGCCCGCTTCCACGCGCGATGCGCTCATCGATGCCCTCCCGCGTTCGGTGTCACCATCAGTCCCTCCACGACCAGGTCCGCGCGCAACACCTCCGCGCGGTCATCCCCCGCCGCGGGCTCGGGTTGCGCGATCGAGAGCTCGCGGACCAGGAGCAGCGTCGGGCTGGTCTCCAGTGCGCCGAGCAGCGCCGCGATGCCGCCGATGTCACCGGTGACATCGGCCCGCACACGCACCCGCGTCAAGGCGCTCGCGGCGCCCGTGTCCGCGTGGATTTGCACGCTGCCGAGCCTGACGTTCGACGCGGTAGCGGCCGCCGAGACCAGCGACGCAAGCGATCCACCCCCACCGGCGGTCGTCTCCCCCTCGAGCCAGTGGGGCGTGAGCGACCGGTAGTCGGCGGTCCGGCGCGCGAGGCTGTCGCGCGTCACGCCCGCGTGCGCGACACTCACGCCCGCGCGTGTCGCTTCGTCACGGAGCTCGGCGGCGTTCGCCCGCGCGTCACGCGTCCAGTGCACAAGCGCCGGCACGCCGCGCGCGCCGAGGACCAGCGTCAGGCAGACGATCGCGCCGCCCACCAGCAGGCGCCGGTCGCGCGCACTGACGCGAATCGCCGTCACGTGCGGCGCCTCCGCCAGCGGAATGTGATCGTCACGCGTTCCTTCTCCGCTGGCCCGACGTATTCGCGCGTCACCGGTCCCACGATCGCCGGCGCCTCGATGGTGTCCATCCGCTCGATCCGCGACAGCGCGTCGCCGGCGCGGGGCGCCAGCACGACGAGAGTCCCGCCGATGCTGTCAAGACGCACCGCGACGAGCTGCGCGGCCGGCGGGAGCGCATCGGCGAGCTGGGCGAGAAAGGCCGTCGCCGACCGCCGTGTCGACCGGAACGCATCCACCTCGCCAAGCGCGGCGCTCACGCGCCGGAGCGCCGACTCGGCGCGCACGGATGCGGCGCGCGCCGCGCCTAACGCGCGCAACGCGTGTCCGGCGTGCCGCGCCGTGCGTATCGCGGTGAGGCCCGGTGCCAGCGCGAGGCCAAGCGTGGCGATCAGGACGGCCGACGCCGCGACCGTCAGGCGCCAGCGCGGAATGCGCGCCCCCTCGTGCGCCGCCGCCCGTCCCCGGCGCGCGGCGACGGGCTCGTCGTCGCGGGTCATCGCCGCAGCGTAGGCATCAGCGAAGCGCAAAGCCTTATCGCCTAACGCGGCGAGCGCGGCGCGCGGCACCGGTGTGCCGACATCGTGCTCGCTCCCCATCGGGAGCCGCCGGATGCCGTCGAGCGCGCCGCCGACGAGCGAGAGCTCCGCGGCAACGCCGCCGTCGCGCCAGACGATTCGGGCATCTTCGAACGCGTGGCCCAGGACGAGCACCGTGGGCACGACGCCGCGGAGTGACACGCGGTGTCGGCGGCAGACGTCGGCGATGGTGCAGACCACCGGCTCGTCGAGCGCGCCGCCCCACGCGTCCCCGTTCCCGGCGAGCCGCACTCCGGTCATCGCGAGAGGAATCCCGTTCCTGAGGAAGAAGCGCCCCGGGCTCTCCTGCACGAGCTTCGCGAGGACGCGGGCGTCGGCGACCGGGGGCAGCCCCGTCAGGCGCTTGACCTGCGCCTGCGCCGGGCCGATCGCGGCAACGACGTGCGGCCGTAGCCACCCACGCACGGGCACGGCGCCGAGGAGTTTCGTCGTGGCGCTTTCGAGCGGAGTGTCGCTATCGATCGGCGATTCGCCCGCCCAGAGGATGCGCGCGCCCTCGGTCGCGACCAGCCG
>JBBQYZ010000354.1:0-4522 GCA_038208205.1 Gemmatimonadales bacterium
GGTCGTCCGCGGCGTCGCGGTGCCCGGGGCGCGCCACGGGGTTCACCAGCTCCATCGCGATCCCCGACAGCGGATCCCTCCAGCGGTCGCACCGCCCGGTCCGGGAGATGACGCGGGGGTGGGCGCGCCGGCGCGCCCTCCCCCGCGTCATCTCCCGGACCGGGCGGAGCGACCGCTGGAGGTATCCGATGTCGGAGATCGCGATGGAGCTGGTGAACCCGGTGGCGCGCCGCTGGCAACGCGACGCCGCGGACGACCCGGATGCCTTCTGGGCCCGGGCGGCGCGCGACGTGGAGTGGTTCACGCCGTGGGAGCGGGTCTTCCGGGCGACGCCGCCCAGCTTCCGCTGGTTCGAGGGAGGCACCACGAACCTCTGTCACAACGCGCTCGATCGGCACGTGCGCGACGGGCGCGGCGGCCACGCGGCGCTGGTGTACGCGAACGAGCGCGGCGAGCGTCGCGTGTACACCTACGCGCAGCTGCTGCACGGCGTCCAGCGCCTTGCCGGCGCGCTCCGCGCCGCGGGGATCGAACGGGGCGACCGCGTGACCATCTACCTGCCGGTGTCGCCGGAGGGGGTGATGTCGATGCTCGCCTGCGCGCGCATCGGCGCCATCCACTCAGTGGTGTTCGCGGGCTTCGGCGCCGGCGCGCTGGCCGACCGCATTCGTGCGAGCGGGTCGCGGTTGGTGCTGACGGCGGACGTCGGCTATCGAAAAGGCAAGGACGTGCGACTCAAGGAGCTCGTCGACGCGTCGCTCGCACTGGGCGGCTCGAACGTGGAGCGCGTCGTCGTGTTGCACCGCGGCTCGGGCGAACCCTCGCCGATGACCGGGCCTCGCGACGTCCCGTGGGAGGAGTTCCTGGCGGCTGGCATCGGCGCCGACACCAGCTGCGCGCGGATGGAGGCGAACGAGCCGGCCTACATCCTCGCCACCTCTGGGACGACGGCCAAGCCCAAGCTCGTGGTTCACACCCACGGCGGCTATCAGGTGGGCATCGTGGGCGCGGCGCGGTGGTGCTTCGGGATGACGCGCGACGACGTGTGGTGGGCCACCTCGGACCTCGGCTGGGCGGTGGGTCACGGCTACCTGGTCTACGCGCCGCTGATCATGGGTTGCACCACCATCGCCTACGAGGGAGCGCTCGATCATCCCACGCCGAGCACCCTCTGGCAGCTCGTCGAGGAGTTCCGGGTGACGGGATTGTTCACGTCACCAACGGCGGTGCGGCTGCTGATGCGCACCGGCGAGGCGGCCGCGGCACCCTACGACAAGTCGTCGCTGACGCGCGTGTTCTGCGCCGGCGAGGTGCTCAACGCGCCGGCGTGGGAATGGCTGCAGAAGCGGGTGCTCGACGACCGCATTCCGGTGCTGGACCACTGGTGGCAGACCGAGACGGGCGGCCCTGTGGTAGGCAACCCGTACGGCCTGGCGATGATCCCGATCAAGCCGGGGTCGGGCGGCGTCCCGCTGCCGGGCGTGGAGCTCGACGTCGTCTCGATGGACGGCACACCGGTGCCGCGCGGGGAGAAGGGGATCCTCGTCATCCGCCGCCCATTCCCCAGCCTCACACCGGCTCTCTGGGGAGAGCCCGAGCGCTACGCGCTCGACTACTGGGAGCGGATCCCCGGCGCGTACTTCACCGGCGACTCGGTGTCGATGGACCGGGACGGCTACGTATGGTTCGCGGGGCGCGCCGACGAGGTGATCAACATCGCGTCGCACCGGATCGGCACTGTGGAGGTCGAGAGCGCGATCCTGCAGCACCCCGCGGTGGCCGAAGCCGGGGTGACGGGGCGCCCCGACGAGGTGCGCGGCGAATCGATCGCGGCGTTCGTGGTGTTGCGCGCCGGGCACGTGCCGAGCGAGGCGCTCCGCGCAGAGCTGCTGGCGACGGTGCGAAACGAGCTCGGGCCGATCGCCGTGATTCGCGATCTCAACTTCGTGGACGGACTGCCCAAGACGCGCAGTGGCAAGATCATGCGCCGCGTGCTCAAGGCCGTGACGCTCGGCAAGGACCCGGGCGACATCACCACGATCGAGGACGAGGGCTCGGTCGAGGACGCGCGGCAGGCGTGGGAGGAGCTGCGAACTGCAGTGAGTCGGTAGGCCGACGGTCGGTAGTCGGGAGGTCGGTGAGTCCGTAGGTCGGACCGCAACCGGCACCCCGGACGCTCGTCGTTTCCCTCCCCGCGTATCGACCAGCCGACTGATCGACCTGCCGACTGATCGACCTGCCGACCTACCGTTTCTTCACGTATCGCAGCAATCCGTCCACCGTCATCGCTGACGGCGTGGCGAGCTCGTACGCGTCGGCGAGCGCGGCATCACCGCCATCGGCCATGACCTCGGCAGCGCTCGTGCGCTGGAGGTCCGCCAGCATGCTGTCGCGGGTGGCGCCGTTGCGCGCGGCGTCGGCGATCCAGACGACCCACGCATCGAGTCGGCGGAGCAGCTCGTCCAGATGCGCGGACGGGTCGGTGAAGCGGTCGAAGTGCGTCAGGTCGAGGGCGCGCGGGCGGAGGGCGCGGAGGCGGTCGACACTGACGTGCCACGCCTCGACGTCGATGTCGGGGGGCGGCGTGGGCGGGCGGACGTACGATGCGCCCTGCAGGCGTACGCCGCCCACGTCACCGGTGAACACGGTGCGCCGGTCGCTGTCGTGAAAAGCGATGTGGTGCGACGCGTGGCCGGGAGTGTGAAGGGCGACGAGGCACCGCTCCCCACATACCAGCTCGGCGCCATCGTCGAGCGTCGTGACGCGGTCGGCGGGGCACGGCTCGAAGGCACCCCAGAGGGCGTCCATGCGGTCGCCATAGATGCGCGTGGCGCTGGCGATGAGCTTCGACGGGTCGATCATGTGGGCCGCGCCAGCGGGGTGCACGAACAGTCGTGCGCCAGGCACGCGACGTAGCAGGGAACCCGCTGCGCCGGCGTGATCGAGGTGGATGTGCGTCACGACGAGCTGCGCGACGTCGTCGAGCCGCGCGCCGGCGGCGCCCACCGCCTGCTCGAGGGCGACGAGCGTGGAACCCGGCCCGGTCTCGATCAGCGTGTGGCCGTGCGCTCCAGTGATGAGGAAGGCGGCGACGACGCCAGCCGTGCCCTGGAAGTCCAGGTCCAGACGCCAGAGATCGCGGTCGAGCCGACGTGCGGAGACTTCCATCATCGCCACTCCAGTGTCGTGCGTCCCGGAAAGATACTTCGCGCCGCCGGCGCCGCGATCCGCCCGTCCACCCTTGCGGATGTCGCAATTCGTGTGAATGCTAGGCCTCGTCGTTCACCGGCTCCCACCGTGACGACGCTGGCCGACTCCCGATGCAGTGCGCCGCCATTCCCGCCCGCCACCCGTTTCAGGAGCACGCGATGTCCATCTCGTATCGTGTTCGTGCGGCAGCATTCGCCGCGTTCGCCCTCCTCACCCCTGTCTCGGTGCGCGCGCAGGCGATGATCAAGGTGAACGACTCGATCAGCGTCAGGATCGGCTTCCTGAGCCAGACGTGGGCGGATTTCTCCCAGAACGTTCGCCAGGACAGCAGCTACGCGCAGAACGTCTTCCAGCGACGGATCCGACTGCTCGTCGGCGCGCAGGTCGGCTCGCACCTCTCGTTCTTCTACGAGACCGACAATCCGAATCTTGGCCGCACCACGCAGACCGCCACCGGCCGAAACCTCGGCGCCGGCTTCATCACGCAGGACGCCTACGTGGAGTACAAGCCGTCGGCGACGTCGAATGCCTTCCTCCTCGTTGCGGGCCTGCAGCTGATCCCACTCTGCCGAAACTGCCTCGAGAGCGCGGTCACGCTGCTGCCGATCGACTACGGCTCGTACTCCTTCCTGCAGAGCGGTCCGACCGGGTCGAGCGTTGGGCGTGACGTAGGCTTCCAGGCGAAGGGCTATCTCGCCAGTAACCGAGTCGAGTACCGTGCCGGGCTCTTCTCCGGGACGCGGCTCAACAACGCCGCCAACGTGCAGACCGGCTCCAACTCGCTGCGCGGGGCGGGGCGCATCCAGCTGCAGCTGCTCGAGGCCGAGGCTCCGACCTACAGCTATGCCGGCACGTACTTCGGCCGGCGGAAGATCCTGGCCATCGGCGCGGGGTTCGACGGGCAGAGCCGGTACAAGGCGTTCGCCGGCGACGCCTTCCTCTCGTACCCGTTCGGGACCAATGGAGTGACAGCCCAGGCCAACTACATCCACTACGACGGCGGGTCGTTCTTCGCCGCGCTGCCGAGGCAGAACACCTTCGAGATCGAGGGTGGCTACCACTTCAACGACTACAAGATCACGCCATTCGCGAAGTTCGAGTCGCGCAATGTCGAAAACCGGTTCGCTCTGACGAACGCCAACCAGGACGAGCATCGCTTCCAGCTCGGCGGCAGCTACTACGTGGTCGGCCACAACCTGAACTTCAAGGCGGCCTACACGCGCGGCTCGCTCAACCAGCTCGTGCCCGCGCCGACGTTGACGCAGAACGGCTTCACCTTCCAAATGCAGGGCTTCTACTACTGATCCTCGGC
>JBBQYZ010000355.1:0-4516 GCA_038208205.1 Gemmatimonadales bacterium
TTGAGCACCCAGTTGCCCTGCACGCGGCCGACGCGGACGCCGGCAATCGGACCGTTCCACGGCGTTCGGCTCGACTGGAACGCGAAGGAGGTCGCGACGAGCGCCAGCACGTCGGCGTCGTTCTCCTGATCGGCCGAGATCACGTAGCAGAACACCTGCACTTCGTTCTGGAACCCTTCGGGGAAGAGCGGGCGCACGGAGCGGTCGATGATCCGGGCACTCAGGATCTCACCGTCGCTCGGCCGGCCTTCGCGCTTGATGAATCCGCCGGGGATCTTGCCCGCCGCGTAAGTCTTCTCTCGGTACTCGACGGTCAACGGGAAGAATGGGAGCGGACTCTTGTTGTCGCTCACCGTGACGGTCGCGAGGACCATCGTGTCGCCGTACGTGATCAGACAGGAGCCCGCCGCCTGCTTTGCCATGCGGCCGGTCTCGATGACCAACCGGCGTCCTGCGAATGTCTTTTCAATGCGTTGCATGTATTCTCTCTTTCGCCTCTGCGTGCGTCCGGCCCGATGCCGGCCCGCGCCTCGTGAAATGCAAAACGCGCGGGCCGCATAGATGCGCCCGCGCGAGGTGCCATTGGACCAGCTTAGTACCGCAGCCCGAGTTCCTGTACGATCGAGCGATACCCCTCGATGTCCGTCCGCTTCATGTAGTTGAGCAGACGCCGGCGCGTGCCGACCATCTTGAGCAACCCGCGACGGCCGTGGTGATCCTTCTTGTGCGCGCGGAAGTGCTCGGTGAGATAGTTGATTCGCGAAGTCAGCAGGGCCACTTGGACCCGTGAGGAACCGGTATCGGTCTCATGCTGCTTGTACTTCTCGAGCGTGGGAACGTTGTCGAAAGCCATGTCTCGGGGACTGTGCCCGCCGGAGCGGCGGTCTACGCGTAGCTGAATGGTTGAGCATGTGAACTTAGCTAGCCCGGAGAAGCGTGTAAAGGGTGGTGGGTGGCCGACTTCAGCCACCACTCACCACCCACCACTGCTCTAGCCGAATAGCCTGGCGACCACGTCTCGCACTCCCATCACCACGTCGTTGAACGTCGACATCGCGAAGATCAGCAGGATCGCGACGAGCCCGAACCGGAGGATGTACTCGCGCGTGCGCGTGCTGAAGGGGCGGCCCTTCACGGCCTCCGCCACGTTGATGACAATCTGTCCACCATCGAGAATCGGGATCGGCAGCAAGTTGAGCACGGCCACGTTGATGCTCAGCAGCGCGATGAGCAGGAAGAGGCTCTCGAAGCCGCTCTGGGCGGCGCTCACCGACGCACGGGTGATCGCGATCGGCCCGCCGAGCTGCCGCACGGAGACCTCGCGGGTGAGCAGCCCGTGCACAACGCCCACGATCTTCGTCGCCGAGGTCCAGGTCTGCCGCGCTCCCGTTCGCACCGACTCGGCCAGCCCGAGCGGCTCGCGTGACGTGATGTCCGCCGCCGTTGCGCCGATCTTTCCCACGGACCGCATCGCGTGCGTCGCCGGATCGCGCTGGCTCTGGGCCTCCGGGCTCACCGTCACCCGAACGGGCCGACCCGCGCGGCGCACCTCGAAGACGAGGGGCTTGCCGGCCGCCGGCGTCACCAGCTGCTGAAGCTGCGCCCAGCTGCGCACCGGCTCGCCGGCGATGGTCACGATGCTGTCCCCGCCACGAAGCCCGCCGCGGACCGCCGGGCTTCCGGGCAGGACGTCTCCGATCACCGGCGGGACGAAGAAGTCGATCGCGTTCGCGACCGCTTCACCCGTCGGTGCGCCGGCCGAGCCCACCGGGATCTTCACCTCGCCACGCTGGGTCGCGATCGCCAGCGTCCCGGCCGGTGCCGTGACGATCCGCTCGGCAAGATCGTTCCACGAGCGCACGGCCGCTCCGTTCACCCGCAGGATCGTGTCGCCGGGCTGGAGCGCCGCGAGTCCCGGCGCGCCGGCCGGAGCGCGCACCGCCCCGACGATGCGAGTCCCGATCACCGGCTCGCCGTAGATCGCCGAGAGGCCAGTCAGCACCACGAACGCAAGCACGACGTTCATCACCACGCCGGCGATCATGATGATCAGCCGTGCCGCGAGGCTCTTCGACTCGAACCAGCGGTCCTCCGGCACCGGCTTGGGGCCGAAGGGCATCATGGCGTCGGGGTCATAGCCTTCGTCGCCGACCTTCAGCCCCTCGCGCTCTTCGCTACCCCCCTCGATGATCGCCGTCTCGGCGTCGTGGCGCGACGCCATGCGCACGTAACCGCCGAGGGGCAGCAGGGCGAGGACGTACTCTGTTTCCCCACGGCGCCGCTTGAACAGGGCGGGCCCGAAACCGATCGAGAAGCGCGGCGCATACACGCCGGTGATCTTCGCGGCGATGAAGTGGCCAAGCTCGTGCACGAAAATGACGATGCCGAACACGATGATCGGAGCAAGGACTGCTAGCATCGGAAGAGCTCCTGCACGTGCCGACGCGTCTGGGCGTCGGCCGAAAGAATGGCGTCGCGAGTCCCGCCCGGCAGCGTGCCGAATCGGTCCAGCGCGCTGGCGATGGCGCGCGCGATGTCGGCAAAGCCGATCGCGCCCTCGATGAACAGCGCAACCGCGCGTTCGTTGGCGGCATTGAACACCGCGGGCGCGGCACCGCCGGAGCGACCGGCCTCCATGCCGAGGTCGAGCGCGGGAAAGTCCTGTCGGCGAACCGGCTCGAAGCACAGGGGAGAGAGTTGCACGGGATCGAAGGAGGGTACCCCGGTGTCGGGCTCGCGGTCCGGGTGCGTGAGCGAGTACAGGATCGGGAGCTCCATGCTCGGCACGCCCAGTTGCGCGAGCGTGCTGCCGTCGACGAACTCCACGAAGGAGTGCACGACGCTCTGCGGGTGGACCACGACGTCGATCCGGTCGTACGGCACGCCGAAGAGGTAGTGCGCCTCGATCACCTCCAGCGCCTTGTTGGCGAGCGTGGCGCTGTCCACGGTGATCTTGCGTCCCATGCGCCAGGTTGGGTGACGCAGCGCATCCGCCAACGTGGCGCCCGCGAGCCGCCCGGCATCCCAGTCGCGAAAGGGCCCGCCCGACGCGGTGAGCACGAGGCGGCGCACCTCGTTGCCCGAGCGACCGCCCAGGCATTGGAGGATTGCGCTGTGCTCGCTGTCCACGGGAACGAGCTGTCCTCCCCCGCGATGCATCGCATCGAGCACCAGGCTACCGCCCATCACGAGCGATTCCTTGTTGGCCAGCGCGACGCGTTTGCCCCGCTCCAGCGCGGCGAGAGTCGCGTCGAGACCGGCCGCGCCCACCACCGCATTCAGGACGATGTCCGCGTCGTCCCGGGTCGCCGCTTCGACGAGCGCGCTCGCGCCGCGCGCCCAGCCGTTCGCGACGGCCGGATCGCCACCGACCAAGCCCACGAACGACGGCCTCACCTGCGCGACCTGCTCGGCTAGCGCCGCGGCATTGCCGTAGGCCGTGAGCGCCGTGACGCGAAACCGGTCCCGATGCCGCGCCAGCACGCGGAGCGCAGTGGTACCGATCGATCCGGTGGACCCGAGGATGGCGACGCCGCGCGCCGTCACCTGAACACGGGAAGCGGCAGCCAGCCGAGCAGCAGGTAGGCGACCGGCAGCACGAAGAGCAGGCTGTCGAAACGGTCGAGAATGCCACCGTGTCCCGGAATGATCCGCGAGCTGTCCTTCACCCCTCCCTCTCGCTTGATGAGCGATTCGAACAGGTCGCCGATCTGCGCAGCGACGCTGATCAGTGCGCCGAACAGGAGCGCGCCCCACGGCGTGAAGCCAAGGTGCGCGACGGGCACCAGCACGCCGCGCACGTACAGCCATGACACGAGCATGCTCGTCACCAGTCCGCCGACCGCCCCCGACACCGTCTTTCCGGGACTCACCGAGGGAATCAGCCGGCGCCCGCCAATCGCACGGCCGACGAAGAACGCGCCGATGTCGGAGGCCCAAGTGACGACGAGCGGGAAGATGAGCAGCACTCCGCCCGGCGGCACGTGCACGCCGAGCGACCCGATCGCGAGGTGCTTCGCACCGACTACGTCGTATCCCACCACGGTGTCGTGATACCGGATTGCATAGCCGAAGCCGAGCATTCCGGCGATATACACGACACCCAGCAGCGTGATCGCCACCGCGGCCACCGGTCGTCCGTCTACTCCGCGCAGCCAGATCGCCGCCGCCATCAGGGCGAGCACGACGACGGCCGCGGCCGCGGGCCGCACGCTGAACAGCCCGAGATAGCTGGCATGGACGGCCAAGGGCACGAGTCCAGCCAGAGCGATGCCGGCGTCGTCGAGCGGACGCGCTCCGGTCGCGCGCGCGATGCGATAGAACTCCCACGCACCGAGTGCCGACACGATCGCGAGGAGCGCCGCCAGCGGCGCCCCCCCGACGAGAACGATCCAGAGCGCGACAGGTGCGGCCACGAGGGAGAAGAGGACGCGCTGCGTGAGCTCGCTCATGCGCGGTGGGCGCGGCGCCGGAAGGACGACGTCACACTTCCATGATCTCGGCCTCTTTGGCCTTG
>JBBQYZ010000356.1:0-4512 GCA_038208205.1 Gemmatimonadales bacterium
CGTCGCGAACCACGCGAGCAGCAGGATCACGCCGAGCACGCCACAGAGGAGCGACCAGCCGGCAGCGAGGATCGCGAGCCCCCAGGCGGCACTCCGCCGGGAGACCATCATCACTCGCAGCACCACGACCAGCGCCGCGAGCAGCACGCCGGCGGCGAGATGGCGCGGAACGAGAGACGGCGGCTTCGTGGCCTCCGCAACGTGGGGCGCATCGGGGGCCCCGGCGAGCATCCGCTCCTCGGCAACGAGCGGACGAGTGGTGTTGCTGCCGTCGGCGATGCGCAGCTCGCGCACCGCATCTCGAAGCCGCATGGGAATGAAAAAGGACTCCCACCGGGTGATCGGCCGGTCGGCGGGTCGGCCGAGTGCGATGTCGATGCCCGTCACCACGGGCACGTCGCCGCTCGTGAGGCGGAGGCTCTCGCTGCGGTAGGTCAGGTCGGTGGGGATGCGCTCGGCGGAGCGACGCAGGGCACCGCCCAACGCTCTGTCGAGCGCGTCGCGCAGCCGCGTGGAGCAGTTGTCGCGGTAGTAGTCGTACCGGTAGAACCTGTTCTCATCGAGCGCGTTCCAGTGCACGAAGTCGCGCAGCACCAGCGCCTGTGCCGGCGTGAGGGCGAGGCGCTGCAACGTGACGACTCGACCGCTGGCGCGCTCGGCGGCGATGAGCGCGGAGGCGCTCATTCCTCCCATCGAGTACTTCGTATCGCCGGTGAGGAACCGCACGAGAAAGGCCGGATCGTTGAAGTCGTACAGGCCCCAGTGGTACGCGACGTCGTCGAGGGTGCGCGCGTCGTGGAACCAGAGCGCATTGTGCCCGAATCGCTCCACCACCTGCTCACCCAGCCCGAAGGTGACCAGGGTGACGGTGATTTCGCTGCCGGGCACCTGGGGCGACCAGGCGGGGGGAGCGGCCGGCACGGGAGTGAACGTGGAGAGCTGCGCGCCGACGCGCACCGCCCCAAACAGGAGCAGCAACGCGAGCGCGCAGCGGCGTGGCAGCATCACAGACGAATCTCCTTGCCGTCGTCGGCCGACTTGTAGATCGCTTCCACGGTCCTGTGCAGAATGATCTGGTCGGCGGGCGCCTCGTACTCCGTCTCGCCCGCGATCACGGAGACGAAATGTGCGAGCTCGGCGCGGTACGACTGGATGAACGCGGTCTCGCGGGCCGCTGCGCCGCGGGGCGACACGTCAGTCGGTCGACCATGGAGCTCCTTCACCACGCGCAACGGAGCGAGCCGAGTGCTGCCCCGCGTGGAGAGCGTCTCGAACCACCAGCGCTCCTCGGAGCCCACGTACGAGCCCGACACGTCGAAGTTGAACGCGGCGCCAGAGACGCAATGGAGCTGCACGAGCATCGACTCCTCCACGGCGTTCTTTCCGGAGCCCCGCTCCATGTGGACGATCACGCGCTCAGGCTCGGGAAAATCGGACAGCCAGAGAGCGAGGTCGAGCAGCGGCAGGCCGTAGTCGAAGAAGGCTCCCCCGCCCGCTTCGGCCCTCCTGAGGCGCCATCCCTGCTCGGCGCGCTTGTGGTGGTACGCGCCGGCCCGAATGCCCATCAGCTTTCCGAGCTCTCCGCCGCGGAGGAACCCCGCGAGCGCCTGGACGTCGCTGCGAAAGCGATGATTGTTGGCAACGATCACCTTGCGGCCCGCGCGCGCCGCGGCGTTGACGATCCGCTCCACGCCACGGGACGTGAGCGCGATCGGTCGCTCGCACAGGACGTCGATTCCCGCGGCAACCGCGCTCAGGACGTGCGGCTCGTGGAGATGGTTGGGCGTGGCGATGACGATCGCCTGCAGCCCATCGGCCTCGAGCAGGTCCTCGATGTCCGTGTAGACGTCGGGGATGTCGAACCGGTCGGCGAGGGCGCGCGCCTTGGGGCGGTCGTTGTCGCAGACGGCCACCAGCGTGACGCCGCGCATCCGGGAGAGCACGGGGAGGTGCGTGAGCTGGGCGATCGCGCCCGCTCCCACGACGCCGATGCGCACGGGGTCCGTCATGTCTCGCTTCTCCGGAGTGGGCCAGCGGCCGTGCGACGGCTCGGGCTAGTCGATCGAGCCGACCGTCGTGCCGGGATAGTACGTGCGGAGGATGGTGCGGAAGTCCTGCCCCGCTCGCGCGCGGCCGATCGCCCCCGTCTGACACATGCCGATCCCGTGCCCATTCCCCCCGCCGCGCAACGTGAGCGACGCGATGCCGTCACGCCCCGCCACCGCGTCGACGGAAAAATACGTGCTGTACAGCATCTCGCCACTCGCCGAGCGCAGCGCCGACCGGATCTGGCTGCCGCGGAGTGCCCACCGTCCGGCGTCGGTGTCGATCGTGAGCGTCCCGACCCGTCCCGCCGGTGTGACTTCGCTCACCGTCACCTCGCGGACCGTACGCACCGTCTCGGGACCGCGCGGCACGCTGCGCAGGTAGCGCAGCACGGACTGACGCAGCTCCTCGCCGGTGAAGGTGCGTGTCCACCGGTAGCGCGGCGCCCAGTCGCAATAGAACCGGGAACTGCCGGGAATCTGGTCGCTCACCCGCTGCAGGTAGGGTTCGGGCCCCGTGTTCCAGGCGTCGCGCGGCTCCGCGGTGCTGCCGCCACAGGTCGCGCTGTACGGCGCGCTGACGACGCGTCCGCCGTAGAGCAGCACGAGGCCTGTGGTGACGTCGACCGCCCGGCTGCCGGCCCCGTTCTCGGCGTTGACGCCGCCATATACCTGATCCGCGACGGTCGCGACCATGTCGTACGGGCGGCTCGGGCCGGCGAGGTGCATGTACGCGTAGCTGCGCGCCGCCACGGACTGTGCCTCGATCGCCGCCATCTCGACCGCGGCATTCGTGCCGATCTCCAGGGGCACGACTCCCTTGAGGTAATCGTCCATCTTGACGCGATTGACGACGAGCAGCCCGCCCTCCACCGCACTGATCGCCAGCTCGCCGCGCCAGCGTCGTCCGTTGAAGGTGATGGTACCGCTCGCGTCGAGCGGACGCGCAATGACCGTCTGCTCACGCGACCCGAGCCGGCGCGCCGACCCATCGATCGCGACCACCGCTCGGCCATCGGCTTCCAGCGCCCATTGCTCACCTGGCTGGGCTGCTGCGATCGCGCCGCGTCCATCGGCGGCATCGAGCGACCAGGCACCGTCGGCGCTGATTCGCAGCTCTGATACCCTCGTCGCGAGCGCCACGCGAACCGTTCGCAGCGACGCGCCGCGCGCCGCAGTTGCCGCCGCAGGACCCCCGGACGTCGCGACGGCTGCCGCGTCGGCTCCACGCGCGGTTGACACCGTGCGGTTTCCAGTCGCGGTGCGACACGCGCCGGCCAACAGCACGGCGCCGAGCGTCGTTCCCGCCGCGACGCGGAGCCTACGCGCGGGCGTGGGCCAGCGCCTCATCGAGCCGCTCGAGGGTGAGGGCGATCTCCGCATCGCCATGCGCCGTGGACACGAATCCCGCCTCGAACGCCGATGGCGCGAGATAGACGCCGCGGTCCAGTGCCGCGTGGAAGAAGCGCCGGAACAGCGCAACGTCCGCCGTCCGCGCATCGGCGTACGAGCGCACCGGCTCGGCGCGGAAGAAGAAGCCGAACATCGAGCCGGCCGAGTCGGCGGTGAATGGCACGCCGCGTCGCGCGGCGATGCCGCGCATCCCTTCGACCAGCGCCCGCGTGTGCGCTGCGATCGCCTCGTGCACCTCCGACGTCAGCGCGGTCAAGGTAGCGATCCCCGCTGCCATCGCGAGCGGGTTGCCCGACAAGGTGCCCGCCTGATAGATCGGACCACTCGGCGCCACCCGCGCCATCAGGTCACGCCGGCCGCCGTACGCCGCGACCGGCAGGCCTCCGCCGATCACCTTGCCGAGCGTGGTGAGATCGGGCGTCACGCCGTAGTGCGCTGCCGCGCCGCCGGGCGCAACGCGGAACCCGGTCATCACCTCGTCGAAGATCAGCAGCGCGCCGTGCGCCGTCGCGAGCCGGCGCAGCGCCGGAAGAAACTCGGGGTCGGGAGCGATGAACCCCGCGTTGCCGACGACAGGTTCGACGATGATCGCGGCCACTCGGTCGCCGTGGGTGCGGAGCATCGCCCCGGTCGCGGCCACGTCGTTGTACGGTGCCGTGAGGGTCAGGGCAGCGAGCGCATCGGGCACGCCTGGCGAATCGGGCAGCCCGAGCGTGGCGACGCCCGAGCCGGCATGGACGAGGAAGCTGTCGGCGTGACCGTGGTAACAGCCGTCGAACTTGAGGAGCATGTCGCGGCCCGTCGCCGCGCGCGCGACCCGGAGTGCGCTCATCGTGGCTTCGGTGCCGCTGCTGACGAAGCGCAGCATCTCCACGTGAGGCATGCGCTGTCGCACCAGCTCCGCCAGCGTGATCTCCAGACCGGTGGGAATCCCGAAGCTCGTGCCGCGCGTCATCGTCTCGCGCACCGCGTCGAGCACCACGGCGGGCGCATGGCCCAGCACGAGCGGCCCCCACGACAGGACGTAGTCGAGATACTCGTTGCCATCGACGTC
>JBBQYZ010000357.1:0-4507 GCA_038208205.1 Gemmatimonadales bacterium
GACGCACGGGACGCGGAGTCGAGGAATGCGGTGAGCTTCTCCGTGCGATCCGCGAGGGCTGACTCCAGTTGCGGGCGCCCAGGCCCGTCGAAGTACGCGTGCAGCCGCGCGTCAGAGTCGAGGATCTCATCGACCAGCCCCATCGCGGTCATGAGCTGCTCGGTCGTCAAAGTCTTCTGCGCGGGGTCGCCGGTTGCGATCCTGGCGACCACGCTCGGAGCGGAACCGTCCGAAACGAGAACAGGGGAATCTGACATGGCATGCCCTTGTCGAAGAAAGGGAGTGCCGAAGTCCAGAGCAGCCCGCTGCACGGTAAAAACCGCAAGGCCAGCGTCCACCTCGAGTTCTCCGAAGTCAATGGGCTGACGGCAAGGCCACGCAATGTTCACTCGAGGCATCTGCCAAGCGCGCGACGCGGAAGAAGGCTTGCGCGGACTACCGGACCTGAAGGATGTGCTCCCGTCCAGCTTCGGAGAGAGCGTGCCCCGCGGTGCCACGATCGTCGAGGAACCCCCTCGCCTCGAGGCGATCGATGGAGTTCTGCAGCATTCGAAGGGCCTGATCCGGTTCATAGGTGTCTGCCGTTGCCTGAAAGATCAACCGTCGAGGCGTTCCTCGCAGTAAGGCGCCTGCCAAAACCGGACGATCACCTGCATCCTGCTGAATCGCCGCCAAGACAACGTCGTCAGACAGTTCCATCGCTACCCCCTCGGGCATTCATCGCCTGCGGGACCTGGCCAGGACGGGGTGAGGCCGTCAACGCGCGGCTCGTTTGCAGTCTCCGCACATCGCGTTCGAACGTCGCCGCCCAAGGGAGGTGCCTCACACCCGACGACGCAGTCCACGGTCCTGACCGGAACCCTGCCCAGATCGGGCAGTAGAACACCGAGTGGGGATGCTCAACATCGTCCGGCCGGTACTCGCTGTCGTGCCCGACGGCCTGAACCTCCGCGTGCATCTGTCGCACGATCGCGAGTGCGCGAGCACCGTGTGCCGACCCGTTACGCCGCAGCGTCCAAGACTTGACTTTCGGCGTCTTCATCGCCGTCTCCCTGCCCGGTTTCGGGTTTGAGGGAGAGGCGATGGCGCAGGAGAGGTCTGCTCAGCGAGACCTGTACCAGGCGTCGCTCCCGTCGATCGACCGTAACGCTTCAGCGCGCTCCCGGGCAGAGGGGCAAACCGCCCATTGGCGTTGTGTCACCGTTTTCGGCCCTCCGCAGCTTGCGACCCCTGAATCACCCAGCGTGAGCCCTCAGGACGTTCGCTCACCTCCTGGGATCCCTCGGTCAGTGCCCGCGAGAGAGCGCGCGCAACCCCGCTCTGCCGCAAACATGAAGCTGCGTAACTCGCGTCGCTTTGCCAGGCACGCATGGCCTCGACACCTGTTGGGCATCCTGTTTCGATGGGATGGGTAATTGCGGAATACCGCGTCGCGCCTGACGACGTCGCCGTCGTCCAAGCTGACCTCGAGCGGGCGGGGATCTTGAGCGACATTCTCAGCACGGCCGACGCCTTCGTTGAGCTCCGGGCTTTCGTCGCCGTCGAGGGAGCTGCGCATCGGTCCGACCTTGATTCGCTGCGCGGCACTGTCGAGGATGTCCTCGTGGGTCGCGGCGTGGCGCTCCACCTCACGCGCCAGGGTTTCGACGGGGGGGTGGGCGAAGTCTTGATTGAAGTACCGGAAGCCGAATGACCAGGACCGGGCGCGCGGGAACTCGGCCGCGTGTCGTAGCCGCCCTCGCAGAGGGCGAACGCAAGCCTCTTCCGCCGGCTGCCCTACGCGCCACCGCCGACTGGCGTCCGCGAAGAGCCGGACGAGAGCTCGAGCGGCAAGTCCGATGTCTCGAGCGCCGACTTACGCCCTCCAACATGGAGTGGTCATGAGCCGTGCGCGAGTGCGGCGAGTCGTATGTCTCCGTGGCCGGCGTGGAGGAGTTCGAGGAGTTCTTGTGCTGGCATGGGTTTGGCGAAGTAGAAGCCTTGAAGTGACTCGCACTTCAGGGCCGCGAGATTCTCGAATTGGCCGGTCGTTTCGACGCCCTCGGCGACAACCGTCATACGTAAGGCTTGGGCGAGCTCAATGATCGCCGCGACGATTGCTCTACTTGGGGGGTCCCTCGCGACGTCGACGACGAAGGCCCGGTCGATCTTGACAATGTCGAACGGGAAGTGTTTGAGGTAGCTGAGCGACGAGTACCCGGTTCCGAAGTCGTCGAGCGCGAGCATTACTCCGAGATGCTTGAGTCGGTTCAGGACAATCAGGGCGCGTTCTGAGTCTTCGAGGAAGATGCTCTCGGTCACCTCGAGGGTGACGAGGGCGGGATCGGTTTCGGTGTCGCGCAGTATTTCCGCGACCGAGTTGGTGAAGTCACGCGAAAAGAGTTGATTGACGGAGACGTTGACGGAGATCGCGAACGCCGGGTCGGCGAGTTCTTGAACCCAGCGACGCCGGTCCCGGCATGCCCGACCGAGGATCCAGTTGCCGATGTCGTTGATGAGCCCGGAACGCTCGGCGAGTGGGATGAGGACCGACGGTGCGATGGCGCCACGATCGGGGTGATCCCAACGCAGCAGTGCCTCGGCGCCGGTGATGTGTCCGTCGACTGCTCGGATGATGGGCTGGTAGACAGCACGGAGCTCGTCGCGCTCCACTGCGACACGCAGGTCATATTCGAGGCTCTCACCCTCGTCGATGATCTCCTGCTCGAGCAGATCGATGACTTGACTCGCCCCTCCTCCTTTGCGTTTCGCTTGGTACATCGCGAGGTCCGCCGCGTGCAGGACATGTTCAGGCTTGTCACGCCATTCCGCCACGGCGATGCCGACGCTGGCCGTGATACGAAGCTCGGTCGCGGTGACGACGAATGGTTGTCCGATCGTTTCGACGAGACGATCGGCGATGAGGTTGGCCTGCGACGGGACACGGAGATCTTCGCAGAGGACGACGAACTCGTCACCGGACAAGCGGGCCAGCGTGTCACCGGGACGCAACATTCTCGTCAGTCGATCGGCGATGGCGATGAGCAGCTCGTCTCCCGTTTGGTGGCCGTACGTATCGTTGACCTCTTTGAATCGGTCAAGGTCGACAAAGAGGACGGCCACCCAATTGTGAGAGCGGCTTGCCTTCCGGAGAGCATGGTCGAGGCGTTCCCTGAGCAAGACTCGGTTCGGGAGACCAGTCAACGCGTCATGAAGCGAGCTGACGCGATTTCGATCCGCAGACAACTGCAGCTCGGTGCGGGCGCGGGCGTTGAGGATGTACGCGGACGCGACATCGGCGAGTGTCTGCGCCGCGCGCATCGCCGCAGTGTCCAACTCGCCCGGCGTATCTCGGTACAGGTCCAATGCGCCGAGTCGGCGGCCCTCATCGCGGAGTGGAAACGTGAACACCGCGCGCAATCCGACAGCTAGGGCGCGAGGTCTGAAAACTGCGTACCGTTCGTCGTTCGCGAGGTCGGGCACGCTGACCGGCTCACCCGTCTCGTACGCGGACATGCACGGGCCTTCGGTCAGCTCGGATTGCAACTTCTCGAAGTTCCGTGCCGCACGGTTCGACGCAGCGATGTAGACGGGATCCGAACCATGCGAGATGAGCGTCACGCCCGCGGCGGTGATCGGCATAATCTCAACGATGCGCGTCACGAGATGCTCCAGAATTGCTTGGATCGGGAAATCCGTGAGAATCGTCCGAGCAAACTCGCTCAGCGTCTCCGAGAGCGCTTCTTCGTCAGCCAACGGCTCGGGCCGCCAACACCCATGAGTTCTCAGGGGCGCCGCCTTGTTCCTGAAAACGCAGTTGGACCGACGTGTCGCCGAGCGTCCACTTCACCTTCCGCGACGCCTTTCCGATCGTGTCGCCCGCGTGCACGCGATTCTCACCACAAGCGGCGAGAACCACCGCAACGTGCTCGAGCGAGCAGAACCCGCAGATCAACTCGACTGTGCCGTTGCGGATCGCGTCAGGCTGGAACTCGATGGCGCGGCGCACCACGGTGCCCACGCGTCGACACACCACCGGACGCCGGACCCCGCCTGGTGCGTCGCCGCGAACCCGGGACGACGTATACCAGAGGTCGGCTACGGCGACCTCTGACTGAGCAGGTTCAAACACGACGCGAGGCGCGCCAAATCGCTGCTGCATGCGTGCGCACCGCTCGGCCAGCGCGTCGACTACGCCGCCGCCGATCCGGTCACGCAGCATCGAGTCAGCGAGACGCCGAGAGCCGGTACTCACGCTGCGCATATCTGCTCCGGAGGGTGGGGGGTGTTCCGTCGTACCTGCCAGGGTCCGGGGCGGGTCGGAACACTATAAGCGCGAAGAAAGTACTCTCCGCGCGAATCAGCCATTCGCGCTCTCATGGCAGCCGACGTCGCCGCGACTGGATGAAGGGGCCTTCAACGACCTCGGCTGAGGCGCCTGCGGACCACAGCGCGTCCCCGGTGCCGCAGGAGAGCGCTTCTCCTCGACACCGACCCGGCACTCCTAGTGGCCGAGGTCAGCGAAGCC
>JBBQYZ010000358.1:0-4483 GCA_038208205.1 Gemmatimonadales bacterium
TGGCTGCGCGATGCGCACGTGGATCATCCGTTCGCCCAGAACCTCCTTGGCGCGCTGTTCCTGGTGCTGGGACTGCTCGGTGGGTATGTCCACTGGCAGCGAGACCGCCGAAGCTTCTGGTACTTCGGATCGCTGATGTTCACGATGACGCTCGTGCTCATCTATTACCTGAACTTCAAGTACGGCGCGTCGCAGTCTCCCGAGCTCACTGGGGTGAACCGCGAAGTGCGCGACCGAGACTACTTCTACCTCTGGAGCTTCTCGGCCTGGGGCGTCTGGGCGGCGCTCGGACTGGTGGCGGCATGGGACTCGATCGCCACGCTGATCGCGCACGACCGGGTGACGGAAGGACGCCAGACCGTCGAGCGTCCCACACGCGGCGCGCGCGCGCTGGCCTCGCCCGTGCTGGCGCTGGCGCTCATCCCGCTCTTCACCAACTGGACCACCGCCTCGCGTGCCGGCCAGACCGACACCGCCGACTTCGCGCGCGACCTTCTCAACTCGGTCGAGCCGTACGGCGTGCTGGTGACCGTGGGCGACAACGACACCTTCCCGCTCTGGTACGCCCAGGAAGTGGAGGGCATTCGGAGGGATGTGCTGGTCGCCAACACCTCGCTCCTGAATACCGACTGGTACACGCGACAGCTCATCCGTCGTCCCGTGTACACGTACGATGCAGCCGCGGGTCCGGCGATCTACCGCAACCGCCAGTGGCCAAAGCCGAGCGGTTCGCCGATCAAGATGACGATGACGCAGGCCGATTCGGTGCCGGCGTACATCCAGCTCGACCAGCCGATGGTGTTTCAAGGAGGGCCGATCAAGGCGACGATCGATCCGCGTCGGTTGTCGATCGAGGGGATCCTGCAGCGCGCCGACATCTTCGTGCTCCGCATGATCGCCGATTCCTACGCCGAGCGACCGATCTACTTGAGCCGCACGTCGGCCGGCTACGGGAACGAGCTGGGCATCGGGAGCTACCTGCTCACGCAGGGATTGGCGACCAAGCTGTTCGTTCCCCCCGCGGGCGCCAGCAAGGACACCGTGCTGGTGGCGGGCGCTGGCTGGGTCGACGTCAACCGTTCGCGCGTGCTGTGGGACAGCGTGTTCACCGGGCAGAAGTCGCTCGCGCGACGTCACGACTGGGTGGACCGTCCGTCCGTCGGCATCCCGTATCTGTACGTTGCGACGGGGTTGATGCTCTCCGAGGTGCTTCAGGCGACGGGCGACTCCAGCGGCGCGCGGCGCGTGCTCGGAGAGGCCAGACAGGTGGCGCAGGCGGTCAAGCTCAACGACCTCCTCGCGCAGATGGAGCAGCAGACGGCGCCCGCGCCGTCGAACCCCCTGCTCGCGCCGCCGTCGGATACGCCGCGTTCCCGCACCGTTCCGGCCCGGCCGTAGCCGATCCGTCCCACGTAGGTCTCGGGCGGGTCGGATCGATTGCTCCCTCTCCCCGGCTCTCCGGGTTAACTTCTCTGTCCCGGAGGGTTGGCAGAATGGCTATTGCACCGGTCTTGAAAACCGGCGTCCGCAAGGACTTCTGGGTTCGAGTCCCAGGCCCTCCGTTGCACCGAGGTTCGAGGGTCTGACGGTCTCCCCGTCGATGGTTCCGTCTCCCGGGGCCTCCGATTACATTCCGCCCTGGCCGCATCGCGCGCGCCGCCTCTGGAGAGATGGCCGAGCGGCTGAAGGCACCGGTTTGCTAAACCGGCTTAGGGGGTCAACCTCTATCGAGGGTTCGAATCCCTCTCTCTCCGCTCCGAAGGCCCGCCGCAGATCGGCGGGCCTTCGTGCATCCCTCTCGCTCCGCGCCAGTCATGTCCGCAGCCGAAACGGCCCCGCGCCTTCGCTTCGCTCCTTCGCCCACGGGCTACCTCCACGTCGGCGGCGCGCGCACGGCGCTGTTCAACTGGCTCTACGTCAAGAAGTTCGGCGGGCAATTCCTGCTGCGCATCGAGGATACCGACAAGGCGCGCAGCACCGACGAGAGCACGCGCGCGATCTTCGACGGCCTGCACTGGCTTGGCCTGGCGTGGGACGAGGCGGTCGTGTATCAGGGTGCCAATGCCGGGCGCAACCGCGACGACGCCTATCGAATGCTCGCGAACGGCACCGCCTACCGCTGCTTCTGCACCCAGGCCGAGCTCGCGGCGCGTCGCGCCGCCGCGGAGGGGAGCAAGGACGCCTTCAAGTACGACCGGCGCTGCGACCGGCTCGACACGGCCGACGTGGAGCGCCGCGTGGCCGGCGGCGAGCCGTTCACGGTGCGCTTTCGCGTGCCCGAGGGGATCACGTCGTGGGACGATCTGGTGCACGGCGAGATCGCCTTCCCCAACAAGGACATCGAGGACTTCATCGTCCTGCGCGCCGACGGAACGCCGATCTACAACATGGCCGTCGTGAGCGACGACATCGCGATGCGCATCACGCTCGTGATGCGCGGCGACGATCACATCTCCAACACACCGAAGCAGATTCTCCTCTATCGTGCCCTGGGCGCCGGCCTGCCCCGGTTCGCCCACCTGCCGATGATCCACGGTCTCGACGGCAAGAAGCTGAGCAAGCGTCACGGTGCGACAGCGGTGAGCGAGTACGAGCACCTTGGCATCCTGCCTGGCGCGATGCTCAACTTTCTCGCCCTGCTCGGCTGGTCGCCGGGCAACGACATCGAGGTGATGACGCTCGAGCAGATGGTCCAACTGTTCGACACGAAGGGGTTGCAGAAGAAGGCGGCTATCTTCGACCCGAAGAAGCTGGAGTGGATGAACGGCCAGCACCTCAGCATGGTGGGCGCCGACGCGCTGGCAACGCGGGTGACGCCAGCGCTCGAGGCGGCCGGACTGACCACGGCCGCCGATCTGTCGGCCCGACGCGACTGGTATCTCGCGCTGCTGGAGCTGCTGAAGGTCCGCGCCCGCACGATCGACGACATCGTGCGCCAAGCTGCCCCTTACTTCGCCAACGAGATCAGCTACGACCAGGACGCCGTCGCCAAGCAGTGGAAGGACCGGCCGGCCACCGCCGAACTGCTGGCGGCCACCGGGGATGCGCTCCAAGCCATCGCCTCATGGGAGCCGGTGGCGATGGAGGAGGCGCTGCGCGCCCTCGCCGAGCGGCTGGGCCTCGGTGAGAAGGCGGGTAAGATCTTTCAGCCGCTGCGCGTGGCGCTCACCGGACTCGCCGTGAGTCCCGGGATCTTCGACGTGCTTCTCATGCTGGGGCGAGAGCGCTCGCTCACGCGCATCGAGGGGGCCGTCGCGACGCTCCGAGCGCCCGCCGCGACGTAGCGAGGCGACGACGGAGACGACGGATCGGCGTGCCACGGTTGCGGGATCGCGTCACGATCGTACATTAGCGGTTCGGAAGTGATCGAATCGGGGTCAGCCAGCACCGACGCCCGGCGTACACCATTTGTGATGCCGGTGAGGACGCATGACGGAGCCGCTCACTCCCCTCGAGCGACGGGTGTATCACTACCTGATCGACTTTCTGGCGGAGAACACGTACCAGCCAAGCATTCGCGAGATCGCGAAGAAGTTTCGCATCAAGTCGACGAAGACGGTGTCCGACCTCCTCGGCGCGCTCTCGCAGAAGGGCTTCATCGAGCGTGACCAGTCGCGCTCGCGCGGGGTGCGAATCGTGGGCTTCTCGGGTGGCGTGGCGAACACCCAGCCGATCCCCTATTTCGGCCGCATCCACGCCGGTGAGCCGGCGTTGCTCCCCGAGCACCGCGTCGGCTTCATGACGATGGACCGCCGCTTTCTCCCCACCGACGACGTCTTCTTCCTGCGCATCAAGGGAGAGTCGATGATCGGTCGTGGAATCTTCGACAGCGACTACGTGATGGTGTCCCCGTCGACCCGTGCCAATGATGGGGACATCGTCGCGGCGCGCCTTGGAGAGGAGGCCACGATCAAGACGCTGACGCACCGCGGCGCCACGGTTGTGCTCGAGCCGGCGAACGACGCGGAACGTGCCATCGAGGTGGGCCCGCACGACGACTTCGCGGTGCTCGGCGTGGTGTGCGGGGTGTTCCGGCCGTTCATGGAGAAGGTACCGCAGCCGACCCTGCCGGTACCTGCTGACGCCGAGATCCACTGAGGCACCGGGCTGGGCGCGAGGTACGCAGCACCGCCAACCAGCGCATCACCGCAGCCCGACCGCTCGATGCCCTGAGCCTGGAGCTGTAACGGCCAGCGCTATCGCACGCCGCCGGGCGCTCCCGCAACGGTTCGGGCCTGCTCGCGCTCCCGCCGCTCCTTGTCCTTCCGTTCGCGGATTCGCTTGACGGTGCTCTTGAACTCGTCGTCGTGGTACTGCGACTGGGCGTGCTCCATCAGGTCGCCGCGCCGCGTCGTCACGAGCCGATCGGCGATCATCTCGCCGGGATTACCCTGGATCTTGATCGGCAGCGCTGCCAGCACCGCGCTCGGGATGGCGAACTTGCCCAGGTAGATCTTGTTTCCATCGACGCCCCATTTTTTTC
>JBBQYZ010000359.1:0-4481 GCA_038208205.1 Gemmatimonadales bacterium
AACGGCGATCTGCGCTGGGTCGGCAAGGGCAAGCAACAGTTCCTCTGGCTCTCGGACCGCACCGGATGGCGCCAGCTCTTCCTCTATGACCGCGACGGGCGTGTTGTCCGCCAGCTCACCACCGACGGCATGGACGTCCTCAGTGTCGAAGGCGTGGACGAGACCAACGGAACGGTCTACGTCAGCGCCGCGGCACCCACGCCGATGGAGCGCAACCTGTACCGCGTGCCTCTGGGCGGTGGACCAATGACACGCGTCACTCCGCAGCGGGGGACTCACGCCGTCAGCGTCAGTCCCGACGCGCGTTTCATGGTGGATATCCACAGCACCATCAGCTCCCCCGCCGTCGCGACGCTGTACGCGCTCCCGGGAATGCAGGTCGTGCGCGTGCTGCAGGACAATGCCGCGCTCAAGGCCCGGCTGGCGCAACTGACCGTGCGCCAGCCCGAGTTTCTCAAGGTCCCGATGCCCGACGGCACCCAGCTCGATGCCTACCGCATCGTGCCCGCCACCTTCGACAGCGCGCGCAAATACCCGGTGCTGATGTACGTCTACGGCGGCCCCGCCAATCCGCAGGTGAACGACGCGTGGGGCGGTACTCGCGCCCTCTGGCATCAGAGTCTCGCGCAGCAAGGCTACGTCGTGATGGTCGTCGACAATCGCGGCGCCGCCTGGCGCGGCCGCGACTTTCGCAAGACGACGCAGTTCCAGCTCGGCCTCAAGGAGTCACAGGATCAGATCGACGCCGCACGGTGGATCGGCCGCCAGAGCTGGGGCGACGCGAGCCGCATCGGCATCTGGGGCTGGAGCTTCGGCGGCTCCATGACCTTCCTCTCCGCCGCTCGCGGCGGCAACGTCTTCAAGGCGGCGCTCGTCGTCGCTCCGGTGAGCGACTGGGGGCTGTACGACACGATCTACACCGAGCGCTTCATGTGGACGCCGCAGCAGAACGCCGACGGGTACCGCCGCTCGTCGCCGCAGGCCTTCGTGAGCGGGCTCACGGCGCGCACCCTGCTCGTGCACGGCACCGGTGACGACAACGTCCATCCCCAGAACACGATTCAGCTCGCCAACAAGCTCGAGGCGGCCGGAAAGCCGTTCTACATGCTGCTTTATCCCAACCGCACCAACAGCATCTCCGTATGCAATACCTCGGTGCACCTCTTCAACACGTTCACCAGCATCATTATCGAGAACCTGTGAGCGGCGCCATCCGAGGTCGGCCTGCGGTGATCGCCGGCCTCGTGCTCTCGGCCGCCCTCGCGGGCTGTGTCAGCCATCAGGCACCCGCTTGGCAGAGCATTGAGGGTGTGCTCCCCGCCGGACTGCCGCGAACGCGTGCCGAGCGCACGCTCTACCGGGAAACGTCGCGTTACGCCGACGTCGTCGGCTTCCTCGATTCCCTCAAGGCGCTCGGCGCGCCGCTCGCGTTCGGCTCCATTGGACGAACGACGGAAGGCCGCGAGATTCCGTACGTGATCGCCTCTCGTCCACTCGTACGCAGCGCGGCCGAAGCGCGCGCGACCGGCCGGCCGATCGTGTACGTGCAGGCCAACATCCACGCCGGCGAAGTGGAAGGAAAGGAGGCGCTGCTGGCGCTGGTTCGCGATCTCACGTACGCCAGCGCGTCCAACGTCCTCGACTCGATCATCCTCGTGGCCGTGCCGATCTACAATGCGGACGGCAATGAGCGCGTCGGCCCGCAGGACCGGCAGCGCACCGAGCAGAACGGACCCGAGCTTGTCGGTCAGCGTCCCAACGCGCAGGGCCTCGACCTCAACCGCGACTACGTCAAGGCCGAGGCGCCGGAGACGCGCGCCTCGCTCGCCATGTTCGCGGCGTGGGATCCGGACGTCTTCGTCGATCTGCACACCACGGACGGCAGCTTTCATGGCTACGCCCTCACCTACTCTCCCTCGCTCAACCCCGCCGCGCCGCTGGGCGAGTACACTCGCGGCCTGCTGACCGAGCTCCGTCGGCGCGTGCGCGACCGCGATCGTTTCGAGACGTTCGACTACGGAAACTTCAACGACGCGTTCGGCGCCGAGGTCAGCACCGACACCACGCACCGCGGGTGGTACACGTACGACCACCGGCCGCGCTTCGGCACCAACTACTACGGCCTTCGCGGCCGGGTCAGCATTCTTGCCGAGGCGTTCTCTCACGATCCCTTCGCGCGACGCATCAGCAGCACCTACTCGTTCGTGCGCCAACTCCTCTCGCTCGTAGCCGAGCGCGGCGGTGAGCTCAAGGCGCGCGCGTACACGGCATACTGGCGGGGCGAGGGGAATGCGGCGCCCTACGAGGTCGCGATCCGATCCGCCCTGCCCATGACCGCGCCGGTCGCACCGGTCGCCTTCGAGATCCTCGCGCGCACAGGTGACTCCTCGCGGACCCAGGCCGGCGTGCCGCGGGGAGTCCGGCGCACCGGGGAGATCCGCACCCGCGCGATGCCCGTCTTCGACCGCTTCGTGCCGACGCGTACCATTCCCATCCCCGCCGCCTACGTCGTCCCCGACGACTCGGCGCTGGTGACGCGCCTCGCTGCCCACGGTGTCCGCACCGAGCTGCTCGACGCGTCGCATCTCGCGACGGTGGAACAGTTCGCCGTCGATTCGGTGCAGCGCGCGACGCGTCAATTCCAGGGCCACAACGAAGCGCGCCCCTTTGGTCGCTGGATTCCGTTCACCGGCGCGCCGACCGGTCGCCTCGTGCGAACTGACGGTCCGCTCGGCCGGCTCGCGGCGTACCTGCTCGACCCCGAGTCCGACGACGGATTCGTGACCTGGAACACCTTCGACGCCGCGCTGGCCGCGCGCCGCTACCCCGTGCTGCGCGCGTCGTTGCACTGACAGCGTTTCACGGGCGCGGTTACATTCATCGGCTCGCCCGGCCGGCGCCGGCGTCGTCGCTCTACGAGGATTCATGCTTCGCAACACGCTGCTCTACCTCTCCAACCAGCCGCGCGTCTTCAGGTTCGTGCGGAACAACCGGCTCGCCAAGCACTTCGCCAGCCGGTTCGTCGCCGGGGAGACCGTGGCGGAGGCGCTCGCCGCCGTCCGCGAGCTCAATGCCAAGGGGATCACCGCGTCCCTCGATCTGCTCGGGGAGAGCGTCAGCAACGAGCGCGAGGCTCGCGCCGCCCGCGACCAGTACCTGCAGCTGCTGGACAAGATCCGCGACGCGCGGGTGAACGCGAACGTGTCGGTCAAGCTCACCGCGATGGGACTCGACATCGACCACGAGCTGTGCGTGCAGATCCTGCAGGACATTCTCACGCGCGCACAGAAGTACGAGACCTTCGTCCGGCTCGACATGGAGTCGAGCGCGTACACCGACATCACGCTGAAGCTGTTCGAGGAGCGCCTGTATCCGGCCTACAAGGCCAACGTCGGCGTGGTGCTGCAGAGCTACCTGTACCGCACCTTCGCCGACGTGGAGCACATGAACATCCTCCAGGCACGCGTCAGGATCTGCAAGGGCGCGTACAAGGAGCCGGCCAAGGTCGCGTATCCGGAGAAGAAGGACGTCGACGCGAACTACGTGAAGTGCATGCGCGAGCTGATGCTCAAGGGCCACTATCCGGGCATCGCCACCCACGATCCGGCGATCATCACCGAGGCGAAGCGCTTCGCGACGGAACAGGGGATCGCCACCGACCGCTTCGAGTTCCAGATGCTCTACGGCGTGCGGCGCGACCTGCAGGAATCCCTCGTCAAGGAGGGCTACCGCGTCCGCTGCTACGTGCCCTTCGGCACCCAGTGGTATCCGTACCTCATGCGCCGCCTCGCCGAGCGCCCCGCGAACGTCGCCTTCATCACCGGCAGCGTCGTCCGCGAGGCGATGCATCGCGACCGGTAGCGCGCGCACCGTGCCCGGACAACACCTTCCCGCCGACCACTCGCGTGGCGACGCCAACACGATCGGTGGCTACGCGGCGGTGCATCACCGCCCCGCCGCGTTCGAGGGAAGCGACGGAGTGTCGTACAGCGTGGAGATCGTCGCGTCGTCCACCGGCGAGCCCGCGCGGCCCTGGGGGGCGTATCTCCTGTTCGTGCAGTGGAGCCGTGTGGGCGCCACCACCCCCAGTGGGCACCTCGAGAGCGACTTCCTTGCCGAGGCCGATACGGAAGACGACGCGCGCGCCCTGGTCGCCGCGCTCTCGCTCGCGCAGGTGCGCGGCGTGCTGCAGACGTTGATCGCCGGGCGGACGGGGACGGACGCGCCGCGTCGGTGGTGGGATGCGATGCGAGACGACGACGCATCGCCGAGCGACGGGACCCCGCCATGACGGAGCCGGCGATCGGCGTCGACGCGGAGCAGGGCGTGGTGCTGAGCGGCACTGGCGGCATCTGGCGCGTGCGCCGCGACACGGGCGACATCGTGGAGTCGTCCCTGCGCGGGCGGGTGAAGAAGGCCAACTCGGGGCGCCGCGCCGACGGCAGCCTCCGGCGCGACACCATCTCATCCGCCGCCGACAC
>JBBQYZ010000360.1:0-4477 GCA_038208205.1 Gemmatimonadales bacterium
CTCGTCCCCCTCTTCCCGCGGGAGCGCTGGACCATGCTCTCGCATCTGCTGATCGAGCACGGACGGCAAGTCTGTCACGCGCGCACGCCTCGCTGCGCGAGCTGTTTTCTGGCCGACGTCTGCCCCTCCGCGTTCGTCCACGCTCCTCTCCCCTGACCAACCATGCACTGCCTCGTCCCGCGCGCCGCGCGAATCTCTCTTGCCCTGATCGGCGCATCTCTGCTCGGTGCGTGCTCCCACAATTCGGAGCCCGCGCTCGTTCCCGACCATCCGGTCCGCCTCGCCTCGGGCGGGAGCGGCGTGAAGCGGGGCGACTGCGTGGAGGCGCGTCGGCGCGCCGCCGACAAGCCGGACCTCGACGTGGACCGCCTACCCACGCCGCGCTCGTTCTCGCCGTCGCCGCTGCCCGGCAAGTCCATGCCCGCCGATGTGCGCTCGGCGCGCTACAATGAAGTCAACGTCACGGTGATCGTCGACACGCTCGGCCGCGCCGACATGCGCACCTTCACGGTGGTGAAGACGACGCATCCGTGGCTGGCCTCGAGCGCCCGAGGCGCGATCTCCAAGTGGAGGTTCGAGCCCGCCCAGCTCGCCGGGTGCAAGGTTGCGCGGGTCTACAAGTGGGGGGCGAGCTCCGGATCCCGGACCAGGGCGTAGTCGATCACCTTCCGCGCGTGAGGTTGGCACGGGGCCGCCGGCCCCGCTTATCTTACCTGCCTCACCTGCGGAGACTCCATTGAAGACTGCCACTTTCGAGACCAATCGCGGGACGATCACCGCGGAGCTCTACGAGAAGGACGCCCCAAAGACCGTCGAGAACTTCGAGAAGCTCGCCAACGACGGCTTCTACGACGGAGTGAAGTTCCACCGCGTGATCGCCGACTTCGTCGTGCAGGGCGGCGACCCGCTCTCGCGCGACCTTCCCGAGGGTGACCCGCGCGTCGGTACGGGCGGGCCCGGCTGGAAGATCAAGTGCGAGACCGCGGGTAAGCCACGGAAGCACGAGGTGGGCTCACTGTCGATGGCCCATGCCGGCAAGGACTCGGGCGGCAGCCAGTTCTTCATGGTGCTGAGCGAGGACAACACGCGACATCTCAACGGTGTGCACACGGTGTTCGGCAAGATCACCGGCGGCCTCGATTTCATGAAGCAGATCAAGAAGAACGACGTGATGACCAAGGTGCGCGTCGCATGAGCGCGCCGCATCCGGGCGACAAGTCGGCCGGTTTCACTGGCTTCATCCTCGGCGCCATCGCGCTGTTCGTCATCGTGTTCGCGATCGTCAAGCTGACGAACGCGTCGTACGCCGGCGAGCACGAAAGCGCGAAGGCCGAGGCGGTGAGTCGGTAGGTCGGTAACGCGCTGCAACGGAGTGACTCGCGGCGGCGCGCCGATCGGTGCGCCGCCGCGCCGAGTGTATGGCCGTACCGGGTATCTCGTACCTTTTATCAGATGCTTTCGACGGCCGGGAGTCCGCGGACCCTCGCGACAGCCCGTCGTCCCCCACCCGCCCACCAACTGCTCGCACGCACCGATGCTCCCCACCCGCGCTGACGCCCTCGCCCTCGTCCACGAGTACACCGCCAGCGACTCGCTCCGGAAGCACATGCTCTCGGTCGAAGCCGCCATGCGCGCCTACGCTGAGAGAGAAGGCGCGGACGTGGAGCGATGGGGACTGGCCGGACTGGTACACGACTTCGATTACGAGCGATTCCCCAACGACGCGCACTCCCCCACGGAAGAGCATCCGAGCGAGGGAGTGCGCATCCTGCGCGCGCGCGGGTGGCCCGAGGACATCCTCGACGCGATCATGGGACACGCGCTCTACACCGACACACCGCGCGTCACGCCGATGGCGAAGACGCTATTCGCCGTCGATGAGCTCACGGGCCTCATCACCGCGACCTCGCTCGTCAAGCCGACCCGCAGCGTGCACGACGTGGACGCGCGGTCGGTTCGCAAGAAGATGAAGGACAAGGCGTTCGCGCGCGGTGTCAGCCGTGACGACGTCATCAACGGCGCCGCCGAGCTGGGGGTGGACCTCGACGAGCACATCGCCTTCGTCATCGGCGCCATGCAGCGTTCAGCCCAGGCCATCGGGCTGGCGGGCACCCCCGCGGCGGGGTAGCCGCGCCGTGGGAAGACGCTCAACAGTCCGCGCCACGGCGACGTAGAGGGGATGACGTTTCCCCACCGGAGCAATGCTCGCGATTCTCGCACACCCGTCGACCGTCGTCGTGGCCACGCCCGCTGAGAGCGCGACCGCGGAGCGTGCGATCGTGCTGGCAGCGCAGCAGGGCTCGGACGACGCCTTCTCGGAGCTGGTGCGGATCCATCAGCGGCGGGCGTACGCCATCGTCCGCGCGATCGTGCTCTCGCACGAGGACGCGGAGGACGCCGTGCAGGAGGGGTTTCTTCACGCTCACCGCGCGCTCGATCGTTTCCGGCCGGACCAGCCGTTCGGGGCGTGGCTCTATCGCATCATGGCCAACGCGGCGCTCGACCTCGTCCGGCGCCGCAAGGTCCGAGACGCGGACGAGCTTCCGGAGTCCATCCCGATGCCGTTCCGCGATCCGGCGGAATCGCGGGAGCTCCGGGAGCGGCTGCAGCAGGCGCTCACGCACCTCACCGTTCGCCAGCGCGCAGTCATCGTGATGCACGACGTCGAAGGATTCACACACGGCGAGATCGGTCGCACACTCGGCATCCCCGAGGGCACGGCTCGTTCGGACCTTCACCACGCCCGCGCCGCGCTGCGCCGGCTCCTGCAGGACATACGGAGGACACCATGACCCACGACCCCTGGATGTCGGGCGATGCGAAGCTCACCGACGCGCTCCGCGCTCACTACGCGGCGCCCGCCGAGGAGAGCTACTGGAACGCCCTCGAGGCGCGCATCCTCGCGCACGTCGCGCGCGGCGACGCGCACGGTGTGTGGTGGGGCGAGCTCGTTGACATGATGCGACCCGGCCTCGTCGCCGCCGCCGCTCTGGTGCTCGCGGCCAGCCTCGCCATGGTGCGGTCACGCCAGGTCGAGGCGAGCAACGCGTACGCCAGCGTCATCTCGACCTCGCCGACCGTGATCGAGCCTGCGGCGCGCGACGTGTCGGTCGGGGACGGCGACGCGGCGCTGCACTACCTCCTCTCGCGCTAGGGCCGGCCATGGAGCGACCGAAGCAGCAGGCGCTCGCCTTCCTCCTCGGGGCGGTCCTCGTCGGCGGTGTGGTGGGTTTCTCGGCCGACCGTGTCTTCCGGCGCGACGACAGCTCGATCGCGGCGAAGCGCAAGGCGATGTACGACGACCTCGGCCTCCAGCCCATCCAGCGCTCCGCAATGGATTCACTGTTCGATGCGCGCAACTGTCAGTACGATGCGATCTTCCGTCCCATCCAACCCGCGCTCGATTCGCTCAAGGTCACGACGCGCGCCCAGATGAACCGGATTCTCACCACCGAGCAGCGCGCCACACTCGAGACTCGGCGCAGGGAGCACGACGCCCGGGACGACGCCGAGCGCCGGCGCATCCGGACTGCCTGCCGCTGAACGACGCGCCACCGCACGGGTACGGGCCAGTCTCCGCGATGGAGCCGGCCCGTCGCGCGTCGTCGATCACCGCCGGTCCGTGCGCAGCGTGAAGTCGAACGGAATCTGCACGCGCGTCCGCACCCTGTGCCCCGCCGCCTCGCCAGGAGTGAATCGGTAGCGCGCGAGAACGCGGCGAACCGCATCGGCGAACAACGGGTGCGAGACCTCCAGGAACCGAACCTCGTCGATCTCGGCGCGGCCGAGGGTGTCCACCACGAACTGCACCACGACTCTCCCCTCGACCCCTGTCTCGCGCAGTCTCGCCGGATAGCGCGGCTCCAGGACTCTGCCGACCAGCCGCGGCGGACGGTCCGCCAGGCTCGACTCGATCACGTCGCCGGCGCCGGGCAGCCGGCCGACCAACCCATTCGCACCCGTGGCGGTGGCGATGCGGGTGCCCGCCGCCCCGATGCGGATCTCGTCGGGCAGGAGCACTGGCCCGATGTCGATCGGCGGAAGGTGATCCGGAATGTCTCGCGGCAGCGTGATGGTGGCAGGAATGTGGTCGATCGCTTGCGTCGCGACCGGCGACCGGGGGACGGATCTTGTGACCGCCCTGGGCCGATCGGGCATCGGAACGTAGACCAGGCTGTGCACCTCGGGCGGATTTCCGCGCGCTTCGCCCGACCTGGGCAGCGTGAGCACTACGGCAATGATGAACAGCGCGACGTGCACCACCGCGCTCGCCATCGTGCCGCCCAACCGGCGCGACCGCGCCGCGCGCGACTCCAGCAGAATATTCAGCATGCTCGCCTCCCCGTCGAAGTGAGTGAACCGCCCTCACCAGCGAGCATAGCATGGGAGTCTTGAGCCTCCGTGATGTGCGCATTACGGACCGTCCAGCGCACGATGACGTGTCGGTGAACGGCAGATGACGGAATGATGAAAGGGG
>JBBQYZ010000361.1:0-4468 GCA_038208205.1 Gemmatimonadales bacterium
CCGCTAACTGTTCGATCGGTGGGCGCTCGCTCGCCGAGCGCTCGCCGCGCGACGCTGGGCTGGCGTCGGGCAGCCCGCCGGCCGGCGCCGTCGTCGCCGGAATCCCTGGCGTCACGGCCTGCATCGGGACCGAGAGCACAAGCGCCGACCCGGGCTCGAGGGTGGCGCCCATGCGCCTCGCCAGCTCCCCGATTCGGCGCAGTCCATCCTCATCGCGGACCGGTGGCCGAGGCGGCGCAGTCGTCAGCTGCACCGATACCCGTGCCGCCGCGATCTCTCCAAACTCGATCTTCAGTTCCTCGCCCGCCACGGCTTCGTGGAGGGCGGTGAGCAGCAGTTCGTGCAACATGAGCTCCAGCGCCACGGCGTCCACCCGCGCCTCCGTCGGCGCGTTGTCCACCAGCACTGTGACGCCGCGCGCCTCCGCCTCGGCTCGCAGGTCGCGACGGACGGCGCACGCGACGAGCCGAAGCGACACGTGCTGGTGAGCGAGAGATGGAATCAGGGCCGCCGCATCGCTCAGCTGCGAGACGATCATCGCGTCGAGCGCCCGCGCGTTCCGCGTCGCCATCGCCCGGAAGCGCGGGCTCTGCCGCGCATCGGCTGGCAGCGTCTCGTCGTCCATCAACGCCAGCGCGCTCTTGATCGTCCCGAGCGGGTTGCGGAGATCGTGCCGCAGATGGCGGAATCGATCGCGCAGCGACTCCCCCACCGCCTGGGTGTAGCCCTTCGTCGCGGATAGTGCGGCCAGCGACGACGCCTGCTGCAGTCGCCGGGCGATGCGCACGCCGTCGGCCACCCCTACCCCTTCACCCACCCCCTGGTCCGCACGACTGTCCAGCGACGACTCCACGCTGAAGAGTGTCATCGTGGTCAGCAGCTCGAGTCCCTTCAACGCGTGATGCAATGACGCGCCGCGCGCGAAGGCGGCCGCACCGAAGCCAATCCCGAGAGCGACGACGTGGTCCGCCGTCGCGCCGTCGGAGGCCAGCGTCTCGGCGAACGCGTCAAGGAGCGCCGCCGCCGTCTCGATCACGGCGATCGATGGCGTTTCGTCGGCGTCGCGCAGTGTGACGCCCCGCGATTGGAACGCCCAGCGCTCCGCCAGGTCCGCGCTCCGCGCTCGTAGCGCCCCCGCCACCCGAAGACGCAGTGCCGAGTGGGCAGCTGACTCGGCAACGCGCGCCAGGGGCGCCGGGGACTGGAATGGCGGCGAGTTGGAATCGTTCGACACGCGTCGCTGCGATGCACCAACCTTGCCACACCCGGTGGCCCCGGATTGCTGCTTGACCACCCCCGCCGGCCCCCCGACATTTCCGCCCCGCCTCGCGATCTTCCGTCGGCGGTGCCCGCCTTCCTCCGTGCCCCATGGCCGTCGTTCCTTCCCCCGCCGACCTGCTCGACCTCCGCGACGAAGACCGCGCGAAGGATACCCTCACCTTTCGCCTCGGCGCCCGACGGCGCTACCAGCTCACCGCCATCCTCGGTGTGGCGGGTGTGGCCGGCACGCTCGCCGGCCTCGCTCCCGTCTCGCTCGCGACGGTCTTCGCCATCGCCGTCGGTGCGTTGATGCTCAACTTCATCCTCACCTCGCTAGCCACCGGCGCGCTATCGAGCGTATGGTGGATGCGCTATGCCGTCGCCGCGCTCGACGTCGCCCTCATCAGCACTGTGGTGGGGGTCATGCGCCAGGACGCCCTCGGCATCCTGTACTTCCTGGTGATCGTTCCCTACTCGTTCGATCGCGGCAAATCACTGGGGTATTTCACCGCGGTGGCGTCCGCCGTCGGCTTCCTGATCGCGCGCCTCGCGTTCGTCGCGGAAGGCCCTGGCGGGTTCCTGTGGCCCATCGTCGTCGCCGCGCTGCTGCTCATCGTCGCCTCTCAGGTCGTGCCGATCACGTCGCGTCTCATCGCTCGTATCCGCGGTACGCGCGACATCATCGCCGAAGCCGAGCGCGGCAACCTGCTGGCACGCGCCGACGCGCGCTACAGCGACGAGCTGGGTCTTCTGCAGCGCAGCTTCAATCGCATGCTCGAGACGCTCGGGCACGTCATCGGCGCGGTGCAGCACGAGGCCGACGAAGTGCTGGGGCTCGCCGAGCAGCTCGCCGCCGCCACCGGCGGACTGTCGGCAGGCGGGGCCGAGTTCGCGGCGGCGGCGGTGAACCTCACGACGCACCTGGAGTCGCAGCGGCGGTTCGCCGAAGACGGTACTCGCCACACGCAGCAGGCTCTGGGCGCCTCCGAGCGCTTGCGCGAGCGAGCGGAGGAGATGGAGTCGAGCGCGCAGTCGCTCGTTGGCGCCGCCGAATCGAGCCGCAACGCGATCGGCCGCGCCTCGGACGCCCTCGTCACGATCCGCGATCGCGTGCGTGCGACCTCAGCCACGGTCGACGCCCTCGGCAGCGGCTCCGAACGTGTGGACGAGTTCGTGGACACGGTCTCGCGGATCGCGCGACAGACGAACCTGCTCGCGCTCAACGCTGCCATCGAGGCGGCACGGGCCGGTGAGCACGGTAAGGGCTTCGCGGTGGTGGCGGAGGAGGTACGCAAGCTGGCCGAGGAGAGCGGTCGCGCGGCCAAGGAGGTGGCCGAGACGATCGCCATGGTGCGACAGAACATCACCGCCGCCGTCACCTCCATGGCGCAGGGCGAGCGCGATGTGCGCGACGTCGGCACGGTCGCCGACGAGGCGAACCGCGCCCTGAGCACCATGGTCGACGGCATCCGCCGCATCGCCGACGTGATCACCGAGACGGCGAGCGTGTCACGCACACAGTCCACAACGATGGGCACGCTGACGGAGACGATGAACAGCGTGCAGGGGATCGCGGCAGACGCGTCGACACACGCCCATGCGGCGTCGGCAGTGGCGGCGCAGCAGACCACGTCGCTGGACCGGCTGAGCACGACCTCGGGTCAGCTCACTCAGCTGGCCGACCGGCTCCGCCACTCCATCAGCCGGTTCGCGGTGGCCGCGTCGTTCACACGTGAGCATGCGGTGGCACGGGACGAGCCGGGGTCGGCCCGCTCACCCAACCCGGCGGAGCCGAAAGGGGGCGGAGCGTTCGCAGGGCGCTGAGATGCGGGAGCACGAGCTCGGACCGGAATCGCTCGAACATTCCCGCACCATCGTAGCGGTGGCGAAAGTCTCCGGCCGTCATGTGCAACAGCGTGCGCACGTGTCGGCCGAAGCTCTGCGGCGAGCTGTAGTCCAGATGGTTGGCCACATTGGCTATGGAGAAGCCGACATTCTCGAACAGCTGTGCAGCACGAACCAGACGCGCCATTGCCAGGTAACGCTTCGGTGCCGGTACGCTGGCACGGAAGAATCGGCTCATCATGGTGCTGGGCAGAACACCCAACTGCCGCGAGAGAAGGCGGACGTTACCGACACGCGGCGAACAGGTGAAGAGCGTCTCGAAGAAGCGCCAGCAGTCGTCGGACGCGCCGGCCAGATCGACGGCGAGCTGTCCGAGGGCACCCCGCTGCCCCCCATCGGCACTGTTGGCGAGCAACGCGCCGCGCAGCTCGCGCCATCCGGCCGACTGCCGTACGTCCACGAGTCGCCGGATCCCGCTCTGTCCGAGCGCCAGGACAGCGTGCGGCGTCTTCACCTCAAGCTCGCTGAGGATCGCGACGGCCGGCACCCGTGGGAACTCGCGGACGAGCGAGGCGATGCGCGCCGCGTACGGGCCAGCACACGAAACAGACATCAGAACTGCGTGGACCTGCCGCGATTTGAGATCGCGAATGAGATCGTCGACCGACTCACGGTGCAGCGTCTGGTAGCACCCCTCGCCCGCTGCGTCCACGCGCGGGCGCTCGGCGAGCGTGAGCAGGGTACTGATAGGCGGGAGGGTGACGTTCGACTTCGGGTCTGAGAGCGACATGACGCGGCTCCTGGCGGGGGCAGTCCCGGCGCGCGGGCGTCGACGTGACGCACGATCCGTAGCAGCGATGCTACATCGGCGAGTCACCCGCCCGTCATGCCCATGTGCCGCGTCCGCGGGTTAGCTTTCTGCCGGATGCTGCCGGCCGGACGGTCGCGGGCACGCGAGTGCTCGAGGAAAGTCCGGGCTCCAGAGGGCGCGCTGCCAGGTAACGCCTGGGCGATGCCGCAAGGCATCGACGGACAGTGCAACAGAAAGCAGACCGCCGATGGCTCCGGTTCGCCGGAGATCAGGTAAGGGTGAAACGGTGGGGTAAGAGCCCACCGCGTGGCTGGCAACAGTCGCGGCTCGGCAAACCCCAGCGGGAGCAAGGCCAAATAGGCAGCGAGGGGCGGCCCGCCCCGACCAAGACGCTGCGGGTAGGCTGCTCGAGGGCGCGGGCGACCGCGCTCCCAGAGGAATGACCGTCCGAGTGGCAACACTCGACAGAACCCGGCTTACAGGCCGTCGGCATCCACACCCTCCCTCCCCCCAGGGAGGGTGACCGCACCTAATAGTAATTATTAGATAATA
>JBBQYZ010000362.1:0-4464 GCA_038208205.1 Gemmatimonadales bacterium
GGGACGAGCGGCATGAAGGCCGCGCTCAATGGTGTCCCCTCCTTCAGTGTGCTCGACGGGTGGTGGGTCGAGGGACACATCGAGGGCGTGACGGGTTGGTCGATCGGCGGACCCGAGCTCGAGGGCGATCCTGCCCGCGACGCGGTGGATCTCTACATCAAGCTGGAGCGCGTGATCCTGCCGCTCTTCTATGGTCTCCCGTTCGCGTACGCCGAGGTGATGCGGTCGGCGATCGCACTCAATGGGGGCTTCTTCAACACGCAGCGCATGGTGCAGCAGTATGTCCACAACGCGTACTTCCCCGGCGGCCTGCCGAGTGCGAGCGGCGCGCCGAGCGAAGCGACGGCGCTGATCTGACCGGACCGCCGGAGGTAGTGGTGACCGAACCGGCGCCCCACGTGGCGTCGCCCTTTGCGCGGCTGCGTGCGCGCGGCGTGTTCGTCCTCGTCGCGCTGTCGGTCGTCGTCGTCGTGGGTGCGGCAATACTCGTGACGCGCGGGAGGCTCGACCCCCTGATGCTCGGTGTGCTCGCGTACGGCGCGGTAGTGCCCGTGCTCCTGTGGCGCGCCTGGCGGACGCGATTGCGGTGGTCGCGGCTGTTCGGGTCGTGGCCGCGGACGTCGGAGCTGCCGCTCGTCCTCGGCATGATACCGGTCGCGCTGTTCACGATCGCTGCGGCGCTGCTGGTCTACGTGCCGCTGTCCTACCTCTTTCCCGGGTTCGTGATGCAGCATCTGCTCACCCAGCAGCTGCTGAACGTGCACTCGATGGGCGCCTGGTGGCTGCTCTTCCTGATGGGCGTCGTGCTGGCGCCCCTGGTGGAGGAGGTGTTCTTCCGCGGCATCCTGATGCAGCGATGGGCACACCGGTGGGGGACGCGGACGGGGGTGATCGCGAGCTCGATCGCCTTCGCCGTCGGGCATGGCGAGTGGCTCGGGCACTTCGTGTTCGGCGTGCTGCTGTGCGCGATCTACCTGCGCACGCGGCGGCTGTGGGTATCGATCACCGCGCACGCCCTCAACAACTTCGTCGCCGTGATGACGCTGCTCCCGGGCGTGCTGTCGGGACGGGTGGAGCCGACGGAAACGCTCGCCGCCTTTCGCGGCGAGATCTGGTCGGCGGTACCCTTGCTCGTCGCCGCCGCGGTGACGGCGTGGGTGTACGCGCGCCAGCTCTGGCCGGCGGGGTCGATCAAGGCGCTGCTCGCCGGGCCCGTGCCGTACGAGGCAGCGGCGGAACCGGGCTGACCCGACGCTCGCCGCGCGTCGGCGGGTAGTCGCGCTTGCCGCAGCGCTGGCCTTCGCGCGCGAGCTTCGTCGCGAGCGACCTGACGATCAGGACCGGGGACCGTGATGCGTCGCCTCCCATGCGTCGATCGCCTCCGGCTCCGCGGCGCCCTCGCCTGACGCGCGCGGAGTGCCCTGTTCGGCGAACAATCGCGTCATGAACCGCTGCCCCTCGCCGACCCGCTCGATCTCGATCGCGGCGGCATCGAGCGACTGCTCGAGGTGCGTCAAGCGGTCGGTGAGCTCGCTCGGAAGCGCAGTGTCCGCTGCCTCCTCACCGGGCTCGATGCGGCGCCCGGCGCGCCTCGACGCGAGCCGCGAGAGGAGGTACGCGCCCGGGAGCAGCAGGGCGACATGCAAGCCGGCATGCAGCAGCTCGCCGCCCGCGGCAGCGACCACCGCGCCCCCCAGATCGGCAATGAGAAAGAGCACCACCACTACCAGCCAGACTTTGGAGCGTCGAGTCATGGAAGACTCCTTCTGTGATTGCTGCCGATCTTTCAGCCACGAACCATACGCCAGGCTGGGCGGCGTGGTTTCGCGACCGGTCAGCTCATCACCATCGCGGCACAGCGTCCACCGAAGCTCTCCGCCAGCAACAGCACCGAGCTGCTCCGCGGCGCACGGATCTCCGTCGCGATCGTACAGGGCGGAAGTCCGGGGTCCGGCGTCGCCGTGCCCACCGTCTCCGGAATGATCCCTTCCTCCAGGCACAGCATCGCGGCGACGACGCGTGCGCTGGTCGCGACGCTGCCGGCCGACGCTGGCGCATCCGTGGCGTATCGCAGTATGGTGAGGCGCGGAGGCGAAGTCCGCCGGCGCGGTGCACGGAGCGCGCCCGATCGCCGAGCAGCCATGCGAGATCTCGTCGCGGAGGGATGTGATGAAGGGAGGTAAGCAGGGGCGGGCACGCCGGAGCGCGGGACCGAGCGCAGCGCGCTCTGGCAACGCGCGCGGCAAGCCGAAGAAGGGCGCGGCGAAGCGCGCCTGGAGCGCCGCGCCCAAGAAGGGAGCCAAGAAGCCGCAGTTCGGGGGGCGTCCGAGCTCGGGTGAGGAATGACGCGCGATGACTGACCTGATCGCCGCCGTCGAAGGGGTGCTGTTCGACGTCTGGGACCCAATGGGCGTTCGGGCGGAAGATCCCCACTGGCCGCGCGACGAGTACGCGGGCTATGCGGCGGGCGTGCTCGAGCTGCTGCTCAACCACGCCAGCGACGACGTCGTGGCCGAGCACCTCGCGGCCATCGAGTCGGAGTGGATGGGGCTGCAGCCCTCGCCCCTCGCGCACCGCTCGAGCGTGGCGCGCGCGGCGCGCACCGCTGTCGCGCGGATTCGCAATCGCGTCGAGGACGGCTGAATGGAGGTCGCCAATCCCTACGGCATGACGGGCTCGATGTCGCCATGACCCGTCGACGCGCGTTCGTTCGCGGACTGCTCGCCGGCATGCTGGTCATGCTGGCGAGCGACGCGCTGCGCTGGATCCTCAGTCCGGCGATGCACCCGTCCGCGTCGTCGCTCCGGCACGGGCTCGCCGCTGCGCAGGGCGTGCTCGCGTTGCTCGGGGCGATCATGCTGGCGCGCAACATCCCGAGAGAGGGAGAAGAGGTCGCATGATCGATCCGCCGATCGTGTTCGTCGGCGTCATCGCGGCCGGCGCGGGTGCAGAGAGCAGGAGGATCCTGGACGCAGAGCGTCTGGACGGCGATGACGGCGGACGACAGTTTGTCGACGCTGGGCGATGGTCGCTCATGCCCTCAGCCTCGTGGTCAACCGACGCGAGCATCTGACCCGGAGCCCGCCCCGATGCTGCTCGGACTGCGAACGGTGATCTACAAGGCGCCCGACCTTGCGCGCGCCAAGGCGTGGTACGCCGACGTGTTCGGCCTCGCGCCCTACTTCGACGAGCCCTACTACGTGGGGTTCAACGTGGGCGGATACGAGCTCGGTCTCGACCCGGACGCGGGCGCCGGCGCCAGCGGTGCGGGCGGTGCGACGGCGTACTGGGGAGTAGCCGACCTGACGTCCGCGCTCGCACGCGCGGAGTCGCACGGCGCGACGATCGCGTCGCCCGCGCAGGACGTCGGCGGCGACATCCGCGTCGCGACCATCGCCGACCCGTTCGGCAACATCGTCGGGTTGATCGAGAACCCGCACTTCGCGCTGCCGCCGCAGGCGCGCGGGTGATGTCGCGGGTCTCGGCGTCGGTCGAGCGGGGACAGGGCGCGGGGGCGGCGGGAGACCGAGTGATGCCCTGCGCGCTGGCGGGCGCATGCTGATCGACGACTGGCTGCCACGCTATGACGTGGTGGAGCATCACTCGATGGAGATCCACGCGTCGCCCGCGGCTGCCTACGCCGCGCTGCTGAGCACGGACTTCGGGCGCAGCGGGGTGCTGCGCGCGCTGCTGGCACTCCGCTCCCTCCCCGCCGCGCCACGTAGCCCGCGACCACGGACGCCGCTGACCCTCGCGACGATCGAGGCCGGCGGATTCGCGCGGCTGGCGGCGGTGCCGCCGATCGAGATCGTCTTCGGGATCGAGGGGCGGTTCTGGGCACTCGACGGCGGCCGCTGTACGCCGCCGGCGGCCGCCTTCCGCGTCACGGCGCCAGCTCCCGGCACCGCGCGTGGAGTCTGGAACTTCACCTTCACCGCCCTCGACGAGACCAACACGCTCGCGAGCACGGAGACGCGCGTGCTCTGCGCCGATGCTCGCACGCGCCGGCGTTTCCTGCCCTACTGGTTCCTCATCCGACCGGGCAGCGGGCTGATTCGCCGTGCGATGCTGCGGCAGATCAGGGACGCCGCGCAGCGATGAGCGACGGTAACGGCTGGTCGACGACATCGTATGGTGCGGCATGAGTCACGTATCAGGCGCCCTGCGTGCGGCACGACTGCTCGCTGCCCGCGCTGCCGTCGCTGCCGTCGCTGCCGTCGCTGCCGTCGCTGCCGTCGCTGCCCTCGCTGCCTGTGCGAGCGTGCGCGCACCCTCCGGCTCCGCGCAGGTGAGCGACGTCAACGCCGTTAACGTGTTGGTCGCGCGGCTCGATTCGCTGCGGAAGGCCCGGCACATCCCCGGGCTGGCGGTGGCGATCCTGCGCGATACCACGGTGCTGCTCGCTCGCGGGCTCGGCTACGCCGACGTCGAGCACGAAGTGCTGGTCACTCCTGACACGCCGTT
>JBBQYZ010000363.1:0-4458 GCA_038208205.1 Gemmatimonadales bacterium
GCTCACTTCGCCGCGCCTGCTTCCCCTGCTCCTCCATCATCGCCGTGCGACTCCCCCGCTCACTGTCCTCCGACACGGCGCCCCGACGGGCGCGCCGCTCACAACGGATCCCCGGCGAGCTTCAGATTGAACGTCTCCCCCGGCGCTTCGCGTGGCACCGACACCACATATCCCAGATCCATGTGCAGGTGGTCGTCAGTATAGGCGTCCGGCGACCCCAGTGGACGCGTCCAGGCCGCCGGCAGCACCTCCCGCACGATCGACGCGTAGCGCGCGATGGTCTCGGGGGAATCGAGGTACGTGTCGCCGATCCGATAGATGTTGGCGGCTGTTCCCCAGCAGTGAGGCGAGGCACCCCCGGTCCGGGCGTGACGTGGCGAACAGTAGCCGCCATTCGCCCCCACGTACACGTACGTACCCACCGCCTGCCGGATCTGCTCGAGTGCCGTCGCCAGCAGCGTCGTAGCGCATGGGATGTACCGAGGAAATACGCGGAGTGGCGGCGCCTCACGCACATCGGTATGGATGAACTCGGAAACGCTGAACTTCGGCGCGAGGTAGGTGTCGCGGGCTTCCTGCCACGACGTCACCTCGTAAAAGTAGCGCGGAAGCACTCGCGCCTGTCCAGCGCCGTCATGAAGGATGCCCCCGGGAAGCAGCACGTCGCGGTAACGGCGCTCGAGTCGACGACCGTCTACGAGACGCAAGGGAAAGGTCGCGATCGTCGTCGCCATCACTCGCGATCCCCCACCAGGGATGCGTACACGAGGTAGGACGCCGCGGCGATCGTGGCCGAACGGCCCGCCGTGGACGGGTCCCATTCCGTGAGCACCGAGAGTGCGTACGGCTTGCGGCCCCGCAGATACACGAGCCCCGCGTCGTGCGCGATCGTGGAGATCTCCCCGGTCTTGTGCGCTACGCGCGCCTCGCGAGGCAGGCCGGCCGGAATGCCACTCTTGAAGTGCTGACCGAGGAGGACATCCAGCATCTGGCGGGAGAGCTCGCCGTTGAACGCCTGCTCTTCCGCGATCAGGCGCAGCAGTCCCACCAGGCCGCTCGCAGTCACACGATTGTTGATGCCGTGCTCGAACGCGAGCTCGTCCTCCACCCCACGTCGCAGGTCGACTCCCTGCAGACCGAAGCCGTCCAGCGTTTTCTGCAACACGTCCAAGCCCACCAGGTCGAGCAACAGGTTGGTCGCGAGGTTGCTGCTCGAGGTGATCATGTGCTCGGCCAGCTCCGACACCCGCAGGGTCCGACCCACCTCGCGATGAACTTCCGCGTTTGCGTCCCGATCGATGCGCACACGGTACGGGGAGCCATCGTAGGCGCTGAGGAAGCGGTTCCTCACGTGCACCCGGGACTGTGGCAACAGGTCGCCGCGGTGGATCGAGCCGTAGACGCCGATCAGGATGGCCAGCTTGATCGTGCTCGCGGCGTGGAACCAGCGATCGGCTTGATAACGGAAGCTCGCCCCGGACTCGAGATCCGCCAGCGCGATTCCGATCGCCTTCGCTCCCGACGTCTGCTGAAGCTCGACGAAGCGCGCCGCGAGCTCGGCAGGTTCGTTCGGGGAGGGGACTGGGGTCCTGGCGGGGGCGCGGGTGGGCATGGCGGGCAGTGCAGTCGCAATGTGGGTGCCGTGCTTCGCACGGCCCGCCGTGGGATCGCGGGTCCGGATGTATCGAGCGGGCCGCGCTGATCCGCCATCCCATGCCGCGAGCTGCGGTGAGTCGCGGCTACCAGGGACGTTCGCGCAGCATTCCGGTGATCCCGGCCGCGGGAACTGCCGGCGAGAAGAGTTGGCCCTGCCCGTGGGTGCACCCGATCTCCTGGAGCACCTTCAGGTGGCTGGCCGCGGTGATCCCCTCCGCCACGACGTCGAGCCCGAATTCTCGCGCGAGTCCCACCACCGAGCGGACGAGCCGAAGTGCGCGGTCGTCGCGATCCATTCGGTTCACGAGCGTGTGATCGATCTTCACCCCGTCCAGCGGGAGGCGCTGCAGGTAGCCGATCGGCGAGTTGCCGCTGCCGAAGTCGTCGAGATGGATCTTCGTGCCGAGCGCCCGGAGGGCCGTGAGCACGCCGGCCGCCCGCGCGACGTCCTGCGCGACGACGCGTTCATTCACCTCGAGGGCGAGACATGCCGGTGCGAGGCCGAAGATCTGGATCGTGCGCGACACCTGATCCAGGAATCCCGTCGCGTTGAACTGTCGCGCCGACAGATTGACGGCGATCGTCAGTCCCTCGGCGCCGGGCACTTCGAAGTTCCACTCGCGGACCTGGTGGCAGGCCTGCCGCAGCACCCATCGGCCCACGTCAGAGATGATGTCGAGCTCCTCGGCAATGGCGAGAAACTCGAACGGCGCCAGCAGTCCGCGTGTGGGGTGCTGCCACCGCAGCAGCGCCTCGGCACCAGTGATGTGTCCCGTCTCGAGTGAGATGATCGGCATGTAATGCAGCACGAACTCGTCGTTCGTCACCGCCTGCCGCAGCTCGTTCTGCAACCGGCGCCGCGCACGAGCCTCGGCGGCGATCTTCCAGTCGAACAGCACCGGACGCGGCGTCCCCTCGTCGCGCGTGGACCGCTTGGCCCGCGCCATCGCCAGATCGGCGCCGCGCAGTACCTGCTCCGGCAGCTCCGACGCCGTGGTGCTGAGTGCGATGCCCACGCTCACCGTGAGCGAGACTTCCTCGGAGCCGATCGTCGTCGGCTGCGCGAGCACGCTGCGAAACCGCTCGGCCATCTCCTCCGCCACGTCGGCGGCGTCCACGCGCTCGACGAGCACCGCGAATTCGTCGCCGCCCAGGCGCGCCACCGTTGCGTGCTGTCCGGCCGCGGCCCGGAGCCGCCGCCCGATCGACGCGAGCAGCTGGTCGCCGACGTGATGACCGAACCGCTCGTTGATGGAGCGAAAGTCGTTCACGTCGAGAAAGAACACCGCCACCAGCTCATCGGCTGGCGAGTCCAGGACATGCTCCCACTCGTTGCCGGCGGGGGGAAGGGGCTGGGCGCGCGGGCGCTCGAGCGCGAAGCGCAGCGCGTCGAGGAGCACCGCGCGGTTCGCCAATCCCGTGAGCGGGTCATGATTCGTGAAGAATCCGAGCCGTCGCTCGTTCGCCTCGTGCGCGGCAACTGTGCGCCGCAGCTCCCAGTCCGATGCAGCGGTCGAGGCAAAACGCTGCAGCATCTCGAGGTCGTCCTCATTCCACTGGGTCGGGTTCGGATCGGCGGCGCAGAACACGCCGAGTGGCTGACCGGACGACGAACGAATCGGCACTCCCAGGAGCGACCCGATCTCCAGCTCCTTCGCCGACTCTGCCTGGGTGGGGGTCAGACCGTGCGTCAGGTCGCGAAGCTCCACCGGGCCGGCGCTGATGAGCTCAACGAGCCCGGATCGCCAGAGCGCGCCTGCGTCGTGCGATGCCCATGGAGGAAGATCCGGCCCAGCGCCGAAGCAGCGGCGGTCGTCGCCGGTGAGGAGGATGAAGGCGAAAGGCGACCGGAGAGCCGAGGCGGCGAGGGAGACGAGACGTTCCATCGCCGCGGCGAGAGGACCGTGCACGGCGAGCGCCCCCTCCCCGCCCTGGAGAGCTGTCGGCTCGTGGGCCGAATCGCCGAGCGGGAGCGCGGAATCCGTCACGGGCGGCCGTTCAGCCGTTTGCCGTTCGTTGGCGCGGGGTCGCCGGGGTGGCGTTCTCGAAGAACTCGAGCTCCACGATCGCCGTGCGAGTGGCGAGCGCGAACAGCTCGTCATCCGGCATGTTGGCGCAGACGGATCGCAGACGGTGGACGATGTCGAGCGCGAGCGCGCGGACGCGGTCGGGGACACTCGGGTCGTACGCGCCGATCGAGCGCGAGCGCGCTGATGCGAGCCCGCCGCACTTGAGGCAATCCTCGGTGTCATCGTGACGGCTCACGCGCTGGTCCTCCCGGACTCGGCGTCATCCAGTCGATAGCCCGCCATTCGGTTGGCGGCCACACAGACCTCGTGCTCGGATCGATGCGTGCTCAGGGCGCGAATCCCCGGAATGAGCTGCGTTACGAGGACCGCTAACCGTTCGGCCTTGGCCTGCGCCAGGGCGTCGGATACGTCGGGCATTGACCATCTCCCATCGTCGGGGGGTGGTTCAGACAGGAACTCTATAGTTGGACGCGGCAGCGCCGCGCTGCGTCACGCCACTATCGCGGACGCTGCGGAAGGCGCCGATGCACGAACGACCCGAAGCGAGCTCCGGGTCGTTCGCAGACGGACGCCGCGTCGGAGCGCGTCATTCGAGTCAGGGAGTGGCGCCGCCCTCGCGATCCATCGTGCCCTGACCGGTTGGCGTCGCTGGCGCGGCGACACCGCCCCGCGCACCGATGATTGGCGCCGCGGTCCGTGCGCCACGGGCGACGACGCGCCTCGTGGCCCTGTTCGCGCGGAAGGCGCTGATCGCGAGCGTCGCCGAGAGGAT
>JBBQYZ010000364.1:0-4454 GCA_038208205.1 Gemmatimonadales bacterium
CGAGCTCGAGACGTTGCTCGACGGTGTGCGCCGTGGCGTGCGTGGCATCGACGATTCGCTGATGCAACTGCTCTTCCGCGCCGCCGATCTGCTCGAGAGCGCGGTTGAGGCGGCGGTGGAGGGACGTGGCGATTCGGTGGACGTGGGGCCGATGGTCGCCTTGCTGCGGGTGGAGGCGACTCCCGATACGCCGCCGATCTCACCGGTCGCGGTCGCGAAGGCCGCCCGCAAGCGCGCGAGCAAATCCGTGCCCGGCGCGACCAACGGCTCGCACCCGGCAACCACGGCGTGGACGGCCGCGGCACCGAAGGGCGTCGGTCTGCTCGTTCGCGTGCGGCTCGCGCCCGACACCCCGCTGAAGGGCGTACGGGCGTTCCTCGTGGTTCAGCTTGCGCGCACGCTCGGCGAGGTGACGGGCTGCTCGCCTGCAGTCGACGCGCTCCAGCAGGATGCTTTCGGCGACGACTTCGCACTTCGGCTGCGCACCGCGCGCGCGCCGGAGGAAGTGGTGGCGGTGCTACGCACCGCCGGTGACGTGACCGAGGTCGCGGTCGTCGAGCCCGCACGGCGCCGCAAGGAGGGCTCGACGCCGTCCGCGCCGGAGCCGGTCCCGTCATCAGCACCAGCGGCGTCGTTGCCGCTGGCGCCCATGGTCGCTGAGCCGTCTGGAGAGCGAGCCACCGAACCTGGCGTCACGAACGGCACGAGGCAGCATCGAAGCGTGCGGATCGACCTCCGTCGGCTCGACACGCTGATGAACCTGATCGGGGAGCTGGTGATCACGCGCGGTCGCCTGGCGCAGCTCACGGCCACCACCGACGACGCGGCGCTGGCGGAGACGGTGGCGCAGGCGTCCCGTCTGGTGGGGGACCTGCAGGACGAGATCATGACCAGTCGCATGGTGCCGGTGCATCAGGTCTTCGACCGCTTCCCGCGACTCGTGCGCGATGCAGCGCATTCGGTGCACAAGCAGGTGGAGTTCGTGATCGAGGGGAAGGAGGTCGAGTTGGATCGCTCGATGCTCGACGAGGTCGGTGACCCGATCGTGCACCTGCTGCGCAACGCCGTCGACCACGGGATCGAGACGCCTGACGAGAGAAGGGTGCAGGGCAAGCCGCCGGCTGGCCGGCTCGTGCTCAGCGCCCTCCGCGACCGCGCGGCGGTGGCGATCCGGGTGCAGGACGATGGACGGGGGATCGACCGCGGGCGCGTGCTCGCTCGGGCAATCGAGGGCGGGATCGTGGAAGCCGATCGGGAGGCGCTGTCGGATGAGGAGCTGCTCCGGATCATCTCGCGGCCGGGCTTCTCCACCAAGGAAACGGTCACCGACCTCTCCGGACGCGGCGTCGGCATCGACGCGGTCTACAACCGCGTGCGCGCGCTGGGCGGCTCGGTGGACATGCGCACGGTGGCCGGGCGCGGGACGACCGTCACCTTGCGGCTGCCATTGACCCTGGCGATCGTCCGCTCGCTGCTCGCCCAGGTGGGCGCGGAGACGTACGCCATCCCGATGACCCACGTCAGCGAGACCGTGGAGCTTGAACCGGCGATCCTGCGCTCGATCAAGGGTCGCGAGGTGCTGATGCTGCGCGACGAGGTGCTTCCTGTGCTCCGGATGCGTACCCTGATGCACTACGATGGTGAGGCGCCTCGTGGCCTCGAGCAGGTCGTCGTCGTCGACATGGCGGAGCGGCGTGCCGCGCTCGTGGTGGACGCCCTGACCGGGCAGCAGGAGATCGTCGTCAAGCAGTTCGACGGCGTGCGGGACGGGCTCGCCCTGTTCGGCGGCGCCACGATCCTCGGTGACGGCGTTCCGGCGCTGATCCTCGACGTGAGCAGTCTACTCTAAACGCGAGCTCCCATGGACGACGTGCGATCGTTGAAAGCGCTGCAGCTCGACGCGCTGCGAGAGGTAGCCAACATCGGGGCGGGACACGCCGCGACGGCGCTCTCGCAGATGATCAACAGCACGATCATGATCAGTGTGCCGACGATCAACGTCTCGCGCCTCGAGGACGTGCCGCCCCAGATCTCAGGGCCCGAGGAACCGGTCGCCGCCGTCCTGATGCACATGCTGGGCGATCTCACGGGGCGCACCCTGCTCGTCTTCCCCAAGCCGACTGCGGTGCGGCTCGCGGAGTTGATGCTGCGCCGGCCGCACGGCTCCTCGTCCGACCTCGGCGAGATGGAGCAGTCGGCGATCAAGGAGGCGGGCAACATTCTGAGCAGCGCCTACATGAACGCGCTCAGCGACTTCATGGGGATGATGCTGCTCCCGTCGCCGCCGAGCCTAGCGGTGGACATGAGTACCGCAGTGCTGACGACGGCTTATCTGCAGTTCGGCAGCGACCGCGACTACGTGTTCTGCGTGGAGAGCGAGTTTTTCATGACCGACGTCGGGGAACGGCTGCGCGGCTTCTTCCTGCTGCTCCCCGATCCGGCGTCGCTCCAGGCGATTCTGCGCGCGGTCCGCGTGGCGTAGGCCGCGCTGCCCATCCCGTCGATGAATGCCCCTCTGCTCACCTCGGAGCGGGACCGCGAGGTCCTCCGCTCCTTCGCCCGAGGGATCGTTCCGTCGGACGCGGGTGCGCACAACAACCTCGGGGTGCTCTACTACAACAAGGGGCTGCACGAGGAAGCGGTGGGCGCCTTCATGCGCGCGCTCGAGCTCGACGCCAAGATGCAGGTGGCGCAGCGCAACCTCGAGATCGCGTACTTCAACACCGGCTACTATCACAAGAAGGTCGCGGATCTCACCGAGCGGCTGCGCGTGCGTCCCTCCAACCGCGACGCGCGCTGGGAGCTGGGGCGCACCCACGCCCTGCTCAACCAGACGGCTGACGCGGTAGCGGCGTTCACGGAGCTGCTACGCTTTCACCCCAACGACATCGGGGCGCACGTGCAGCTCGGCCTCGCCGAGCGCACGAATGGTGACCTCGACAAGGCCCTCGGCTACCTGGAGCGCGCGCTCGCGCTCGACCCGACCAGCTCCGTCGTGTACTTCTACATCGGCGAGGTGCTCTACAACCGGGGCGTCAACGAGGGCGCGCTCGACGCGCTGAAGAGCGCGGTGGAGCTCAACCCGCAGAATCCCGACGCCTACTACCTGATGGGCTTCGTGCTCGGCGACATGGGGCGGCACGAGGAGGCTCGGGGGGTGACGCGACGAGCGATCCAGCTCAACCCCACGTTGTCGCGCGCGCAGGCGAACCTCGCGATCGATCAGCACCGGCCGGCGCGGTTCGACGAGCTCACCGCGGCGCGCGCCGAGGGACGCGGGCAGATGGAGGTGCACGCGGAGGGGCAGCTCGCGCACTTCAACCTCGGCCTCGCCTTCCGGCAGAAGGGCTATTACAACGAGGCGTTGAAGGAGTACGCGAAAGCGCTCGAGAAGGGCGAGGACCGCGCACTCGTCCTGCAGGCCAAGGCAGAGGTGCACCTGGTGCGCCGCGAGGCGCGGCAGGCGGCCGAGCTGTACGACGAGCTTCTCGCGCTGCAGTCGGACAGCCCCAAGCTCTGGAACGAGCGCGGCGTGGCGCTGCATCAGGAGGGCCGGTTCGCCGACGCGGAAGAGAGCTACCGCCGCGCCGTCGGTGCGGAGCTCGGCTACGCGCTGGCGCACAACAACCTGGGCGTGGCGCTCTACCACAAGGGTGACGCCGACGGCGCGATGTCCGCCTTCCGCGTTGCGCTCGAGGCACAGCCGACGTTCGTCAAGGCGCGACTGAACCTCGCGCTGCTCCTGAGCAAGGCGAAGCGCTTCCAGCTCGCGCTCGAGGCATACCGCACCGTGCTCCAGAGCTCGGCCGACGAGCCGGCCGCGTGGAACGGCATCGGCCTCGTGCTGTCGGAGCTCAAGAAGTACGAGGACGCGCGCAACGCGTTCGCCCGGGCCGTGCAGGCCAGACCGGAATATGCCGAGGCGCACTACAACCTCAGCTTCACCCTCTCGAACCTCGGCGACTTCGAGGGCGCGCTGCGCGAGACCAAGCGCGCCCTCGAGCTCGACCCGTACTACGTGGCGCAGAAGTTCGAGCTCGCGATCGACCTCGAGTACGAGGATCCCGACCTTTCCATTCAGCCCGACCTCGGCGCCGTGGAACGGATCGAGACCGCCGTCGAGGACTTCGACTTCGATCCGACCGTCCTCGACAGCCTGTTCACCACGTTGTCGCCGGCGCCCTCCGCGACATCGGCGACGCCCGAGGGACACGGTGACCAGTACGGGATGGCCGCCGACTACCTCGGCATGGGCTTGTACGACCGTGCAGCCGCGGCGGTCAGTCGCGCGCTCGTGCGGGGCGCACCACGGGCAGAAGGGTTCCGGCTGCTCGGTGACATCTACGCCCGTCAGGGACTCCACGGCGAAGCGTTGGAGCGCTATCGGGAATCGGCACGCGAGGAGCCCGACGACCCCCGTCCGCGGATGGGCGAGGCCTGGTCGCTGCTCGCGC
>JBBQYZ010000365.1:0-4441 GCA_038208205.1 Gemmatimonadales bacterium
GTGCGCTGCTACGCCTCGCAGTTCGACGATGCGATCCAGGCCGGCGAGGTCTATCCGACGGGCGAGCCGCTGTACGACGTCATCACCCACTACGCGGCGTACTACGGCTCGCTCATCCGTACTCGGTTCGCCGAGCCCTTCTTCACGACCGAGATGACGCGTGTGGACGACGTGACTGCGCTCGAGGTGTCCACCTTTTGAGCGACTCCTCCCCCGGCGGGGTCACCTACGGGTCGTACCTCGCCCTCGACCAGCTGCTCGCGCTCCAGCATCCGCGCTCAGGCCACCCCGACGAGCTGCTGTTCATCGTCGTGCACCAGGCGAGTGAGCTGTGGTTCAAGGCGATCCTTCACGAGCTCGACCTGCTCGTCGACTCGATGACGCGCCGCGAGCCTGAGTTCGCGCTGTTCCGGATGGGTCGCATCAACGCGCTCATGCGCATCGTCTCGGCGCAGCTTTCGGCGCTGGAGACGCTTCCACCGCAGCACTTCGCCGAGTTCCGCGGCCACCTCGGGAGCTCGAGCGGGTCGCAGAGCGTGCAGTTCCGCGCCGTCGAGGCGGCCTCCGGGCTGCGCGAGCCGCAGTTCATGCACGCCCTGCGCGAGCACGGCGAGATCCCGGCGATCGTGCAGCGCGCACTGGCGCGTCCCACCCTGCAGCAGCTCTTCTTGGACCTCCTGCACGCTGAAGGGGTGCGGCTCGAGCGCCTGTACACGGGCGAACGTCCCACGACGCTGTTCTTCCTCGCGGAATCATTGCTGGAGTACGAGCAGCAGTTCGGCCAGTGGCGCTTCACGCACGTCCAGCTCGTGGAGCGCGTGCTTGGACCGCTCACTGGTGGAACGGGGGGCACTCTGGGTGCCAAGTATCTCGCACGGACCATCGACCAGAAATTCTTCCCCGAGCTGTGGGCCGTGCGCGCGCGATTCTACGGCGCCCGCGAGTAGCGACGTGCTGCACGACATCTCGGTGCTGGTCCGCGTCGGTACCCCGGAGTGGCCGGGCGACGTGCCCTATTCGTGCGGTTGGAGCTGCCGGCTCGCGAATGGCGCGAGCGTGAACCTGTCGCATACCGCGGGCAGCCCCCACGTGGGCACGCATGCCGACGCGCCCCTCCACGTGCGCGACGACTGGCCGGCGAGCGACGCGCTCTCGCTGGACGCGTTCATCGGGCCGGCGCTCGTGCTCGACCTCAGCACCGCGCCGGACGGAGTGCTCGACCTCCACGACGATGACCCGAGGCTCGAACGCTGCGAGCGCCTGTTGCTGCGGACCGGACGCACGATCGCCGCCGGTACCTTTCCTTCCACCTGGCCGGCGCTCTCCTCCAGCACCGGCGCGCTGCTCGCCGCCCGTGGAGTGCGGCTCGTCGGGGTCGACGCGCCGTCGGTGGACGAACACGACAGTCGGACGCTCGAGGTGCACCACGCCCTCTTTGCCGGAGGAGCGTTCGTGCTCGAGAACCTCGACCTGCGAGGGATCGAACCGGGTAGGTACGAGCTGTTGGCTCTGCCGCAGCGGCTCCATGGGCTCGACGCCGCTCCGGTGCGCGCGGTGTTGCGGAGCGCCTAACGGTCGTGGTGGCACCCTCCGGTCTCCGCTGGTCCGGCCGCCGCCCTACCGAGCGGCCGACCTAGGCACCTACATTTCGTGATGCCCGACCTCGTCTACCTCGATCACGCCGCCACTACCCCCGTTCGACCGGAGGTGCTGGCCGCCATGCAGCCCTTCTTCGGACCGCGGTTCGGCAACCCGTCGAGCGTTCACCGCTGGGGCCGCGAGGCGCGAACGGCGCTCGACGAGGCCCGTGAGCGGCTCGCCCGATGTCTGGGGGCCTCCGCCGACGAGCTGTGCTTCACCTCGTGCGGCACCGAGGCCGACAACATGGCCCTCCTCGGTGTCTGGCGCGCCCGGCAGGGTTCCGGACGCCGCGCCGTGGTCACCGCCCCGACCGAGCACAAGGCAGTGCTCGCGGCGGCGCACGAGATTGCGCACGAGGGGGGCGAGGAGCGCCTCGTCGAGGTGAGCGCGGCAGGCCTGGTGGACCAGCGCTCATTCCACGCCCTGGTGCGCGATGACGTCGCCGTGTGCTCCGTGATGTGGGTGAACAACGAGGTCGGGGTAGTGCAGCACGTCGACGCCCTGATCGCCCGCGCCAAGGAGCGGGGGGTAGTCTTTCACACCGATGCCGTGCAGGCGTTCGGCAAGGTCGAGGTGGACGCGCGCCGGACCGCATTCGACGTCCTCACGCTCTCTGGTCACAAGATCGGTGCGCCAAAGGGGATCGGAGCCCTCTACATCCGGCGCGGCACACCGATCGCGCCGCTGATGTTCGGCGGCGCGCAGGACCGCGGGCGGCGCCCCGGCACCGAGAACGTGGCGATGGCCGTCGGCCTCGCCCTCGCCGCCGAGCTCACTGTGTCGGAGCGCGAGCACGAGTGTGCCAGGTTGATCGCACACCGCGAACGGCTCGAAGCCGCCCTCCTGGCGCGCATCCCCGACGCCGTGATCCACGGCAGCGGGGCCCCCCGCGCGCCCCATATCATGAACATCTCCGTGCCTGGCACCGACAGCGAGTCGCTCCTGATGGCGCTCGATCTCCGCGGTGTCGGCTGCTCGGCCGGCTCCGCCTGCCAGAGCGGGAGCATCTCACCGTCGCACGTGCTCGCCGCAATGGGCGTCTCCTCCGACCTGGCCAGCGCGGCGATCCGCATGAGTCTCGGCGCCATGACAACGGACGCCTGCATCGACCGTGTGGCCGAGTTGTTTCCCACCCTCGTGGAGAAGGCGCGCCGTCTCGCGACGGCGTGACCGGCTGATGCGCGAACGAGTGCTCGTGGCGATGAGCGGCGGAGTGGACTCGTCGGTCGCGGCGGCGCTGCTCGTGCGCGAGGGATTTGACGTGGTCGGTGCGACCATGAAGCTGTTCTGCCACGGCGACGACCTGCCCGACCGCCCCTGCTGCTCGCTCGACAGCGTCAACGACGCGCGGCGCATCTGCGAGCAGCTCGGCGTCCCGCACTACGTTTTGAATCTGGAGAGCGCCTTCGGTCGCGATGTCGTGCAGGATTTCGTGGCAGAGTATGCGCGCGGCCGCACACCGATCCCCTGCGTGCGGTGCAATACCTTCACGAAGTTTCGCGACCTGCTGCACAAGGCCGACGCGATCGACGCGCGCTGGATCGCCACCGGACACTACGCCCGCACGCGCGATGGCGTGCTGCGGCGTGGACTCGATCCCAACAAGGACCAGTCCTACTTCCTCTGGGGAATCGGCCGCGCCGTGCTCTCGCGCCTGGTGCTGCCGGTGGGCGGCCAGACGAAGGCCGAGACGCGCGCCGTGGCGCATGCGCTCGGCCTCGAGCTGATCGCCGAGAAGGCGGAGAGCCAGGATATCTGCTTCGTGCCCGATGGCGATCACGCCAGGATCATCGCGCGCGAGCTCGGCCCCTCGGCCCCTGCCCTGTCCCGCGGACCCTTCGTGCGCCGCAATGGCACCGTGGTCGGCGAGCACGATGGATTCGCGCGCTTCACCGTGGGCCAGCGCCGCGGCCTGCCGGGCGGATTCCGCGAGCCGATGTTCGTGGTCGAGATCTGTCCGGACGCGCGCGCCGTCGTGATCGGTCCGCGCGAGGAGCTGCTCGGGCGTGGCGTGGTCGCACGCGAAGTGAACTGGCTCGTCGACGCGCCGTCGGCCGGGGCGGAGGTGCAGGTGCAGATCCGGCACCGTGCGCGTCCCGTGCGCGGCACGCTCGTTCGCGTCGAGCCCGACGAGATCGAGATTGCCCTCGAGGACCCGGCGAGCGCGATCACGCCGGGTCAGTCGCTCGTGATGTACGACGGAGAGCAGGTGCTTGGCGGCGGCGTGATTGAACGCGCGAGACGCGGATTGCCGGTGATAGCGGCGTAGGCTGCGTCGCGCCGCGCTTTTCTGCCGCACCGCTTCAGTACCGCGCTAGTAGTTCATCGTTTCCGCGAAGCGCTTCATCGCCTCCTCCTGCTCGGGCGTGAGCTTCTCGGGCACCGTGACGTCCACCTGCACGATCAGATCGCCCCGCGAGCCCTCGCGCTCGATCCCCTGCGCCCGAACCCGAAATCGCTTCCCCGACGTCGTGCCAGCGGGAATCTTGATCGTCACCTTCTTCCCGTCCAGCGTCTTCACGCTGACCTTCGAGCCCAGTGTTGCCTGCGCGATGTTGATCGGCACCGGCGCGACGAGGTCGAGCCCTTCGCGTTTGTAGAAGCGGTCCGGCTTCACCTCGAAGGTGATCAGCAGGTCGCCGGTTGGGCCGCCCTTCGCCCCACGTGCGCCCTGCCCCTTCAGACGGATCTTGGTTCCCGTGTCTACACCTGGCGGTACGGTGATCGTGACCTTCTTGCGCGTGCGCACCTCGCCGCTGCCAGCGCAGGTGGGACAGCGTTCCGTGGGTACCTGGCCACG
>JBBQYZ010000366.1:0-4438 GCA_038208205.1 Gemmatimonadales bacterium
CCGGCTGGACGGGTCCGCGCTGACGGGACAGTCACCGCCTGACGCGATGCTCAGCGCCCTCGCTGCGTGCTCGGGGATCGACGTCGTGGACATCCTGGCGAAGCGGCGTACGCCGGTCGAGCGCCTCACCGTGGACGTGACGGCGGAGCGTCGCGAGACGCCGCCGCGGCGATTCGTGCAGGTGACGCTGACATTCTACGTGGATGGCGCGGGAATCGAGGTGGCGCACGCCGAGCGTGCAGTGGCGCTGGCGCTCGAGAAATACTGCAGCGTGGCGGCGACGCTCGCGGCGGACACTGCGCTGGAGACAGTGACCGTGGTCAATGGAGTCGTCGGCCGCACCACGGTGCTGGCGATCACGAACTGATCGATCATCCGACGGCAGCCGGCCGCGGTGGCCGCAACGCGCTGCAGCAGTCGAGTCAGTCCAGCGTACCGCCGCGTACCTTGTCCCAGCATCCACAGCCCTGCTCCTTCAGCCCTTCGGCGAGGCGCTCGCGCAGCTGCCCGGGCGCGCCGAGCTGCGCTCGCAGTCGGGAAACCGCCTGCAGAAAGCACTCCTGATACACCTCGTACTCGTGGCACTTCGCGCACGACGCGATATGCGCGCGAAGGCGCTCGGCGCCCTCGGGAGTGATCTGGTCGTCGAGGTAATCCCAGAGATGACGCAGGACGTCGGCGCAGGTGGCCGAGAGGCCGATGGCCTCGAGCTGCGTGCGGGCGGGAGCGTTCATCGTACGCCGGCGGCCGAGGCGGGGACGAAGCCGAGATCCGCGGCCACCGTGACGAGTCGCTCCTGCAACAGCCGTCGGCCGCGAAACAGGCGCGAGCGCACCGTGCCGATGGGAACGCCCATGACCTCGGCGGCCGACTCGTAGGTCATGTCCTCGACGTCCACGAGAATGACCGCGGAACGAAAGGGTTCCGCAAGCTCGTCGATCGCGTCGCGGAGGGCTGGAGCGAGGTCGAGGCGCGCATAGATGTCATCATACCCTCTTTCGCGAGCAGCGGAATAGACCGACTCCGCGGCGATCGCATCCTGCTCACCGTCCTCGAGGTCGACCGTGGGCCGCTGTCGCTCGCGCGAGCGCAGGAACACGTTGCGGCAGATCGTGAACAGCCACCGCCGACAGTCCGTGCCGAGGATGAAGGTGTGCCAGGAGCGGTAGGCGCGCAGGTAGGTCTCCTGCACGACGTCGTCGGCGTCGGCCTCGTCGCGGGTGAGCGAGAGGGCAAAGCGGTAGACATCGTCGAGCCAGGGGAGGGCGTCGCGCTCGAAAGCGGCATCCCTGGCGGGGTCGCCCGGCAGCGCGCGAACCCTCGGCGCGGCGTCGGGCCCCACGGCCGCTTCGTCGGCGTCGCCGCCGGACGGGGAGAGGGTGGCGAGGGCGGCCGTAGACATAATCATCTCGTATGGTTGACGAGTTAATGATACAATTATTGAATTGTTTTGCAAGGGCTGGGCCGACATGCCCACGGCAGACGGCTCGGGCGCGAGCCGCAAGTATCTTGCGCCATGCGCGCGCGCCTTCTGATGGCCTTCGCGGCCGTCTACATCGTCTGGGGCTCGACCTACCTCGCCATCCGGTTCGCGGTCGAGACGCTTCCTCCCCTGCTGATGGCGGGAGCGCGGTTCCTCATCGCGGGCACCATTCTCCTCGCCTACGCGCGCGTTCGCGAGCGCACCGCGGGACCGACGCGCGCCGACTGGAAGACAGGGCTCGTGAGCGGTGCGCTCCTGCTGCTGGGCGGAAATGGGGCCGTCGTGTGGGCGGAGCTGCGAGTGCCGTCGGGGATCGCGGCCCTGCTCGTCGCGGTGGTTCCGCTCTGGATGGTGCTGCTCGAATGGCTTCGGCCGGGCGGTCGCCGCCCTGCGGGGGCCGTCTTCGCGGGCGTCGCCCTTGGGCTCCTGGGCCTATTGCTGCTCGTCGGACCTGATGCGCTGCTTCGCGGCGACGGCGACATCAGCATGGTCGGTGCGGGAGTGCTGATGATCGGCGCTTTCTCGTGGGCCGTGGGATCGCTGTACACAAAGCGCGCGCCAAAGCCCAGCTCGGCTAATCATGGCTCAGGGACCCAGATGCTGGCCGGGGGCGCCTGGCTGTTCGCCGCGGGCGTCGTGACCGGCGAGCTAGGGCAGCTCGGCAGCTTGCACGTCTCCGCCCGCTCCCTGCTGGGCTTCGCCTATCTCGTCACCTTCGGGTCTCTGATCGGGTTCACGGCCTATGTCTATCTGCTCGCCCACACCACTGCCGCCAAGGCGGCGACGTACGCCTACGTGAATCCTGTAGTCGCCGTAGTGCTCGGCTGGGCGTTCGCGGGAGAGCCGATCACGCCACGCACCTTGCTCGCCGCGGCCGTGATCCTCGGCGGCGTGGCAATCATCACCGTAGCGCGCGAGGCGCCCGCGACCAGCGGCGCCCCTCGCCGCGCGGCAGCCTGACGCGACGGGTTGTGAAGACAGAGATGACGCTCTCAGTCTTCAGTTCCGGTCAGCTACGTCGGCCCGCGGTCCACCCGTCACGCACGACGCGTTGGGCTGCCGTCGGAGCGGGCACCTCCTCGATGCGCCAGCGATCGCCCCGCACGAGACGGAGTCCGGCGCCAGCGAGGAGGGCGTCGTAATCGAGGTCCTCGGTGCCAGCGACGTAGCGCTCGAACCACGGATGCATGTCCTCACCCGCCACCTCGCTCGCCGCGCGCTCGACGTCGAGCTCGGTGTAGCCACGTCCCTGCAGGTAGTACGACGCGGTGGGCGCACCCCACGAGCGGCGCCTCAGCGATGCGAAGACGTCGTCGAGCGAACGGCGGTTGCCGGACTTCGTGCGCAGGTACAGATCGAGATAGAGCGCCAGCCCGGCGCCCTTGGTGTAATAGCTGAAGAAGCTGTTCGCGCCGTTGGTCGGCTGCTGCTGCACGGCGCCGTCCCAGAATGGCGCGTGGAAGGATGCCATGCGCGCCGAGACTTCCTTGCGGCCGGGCGCGGTGAGGTTCGGCGAGACGATGCCCGCCATGCTGCGGTAGAACTCATTCAGATCGGTGACGCCGGCGCGGTGCAGCGCGGCCTGGCCGTAGTACTGTGTCCAGCCTTCGGCGACCCAGAGGCTGGGCTGATAGATCTCGCGGGTGTAATCGAACGGCCCGAGGGCAGCGGGGCGGACGCGCTTCACGTTCCAGACGTGAAAGTATTCGTGCGCCGCGGTGCCGATCCCGGGGAGGACGGCGAGCGTGTCATTTCCCGTCCACGGCCGACGATCGATGATCTGCGTGGAGTAGAGGTGCTCCATGCCGTCGCCACCGGCGTAGCCGATGTGGAAGAGGAAGGTGTACTGGTCCAGCGGCGGCGCGCCGAACACGCCGTTCTCGTAGCGCACGACCTTCTCGACATCGCGCACGAAGCGCACGCGTGCGGACTCGGGGGCGATGCCGTTGTGGTGCACCATCGTGCGGTACTTTTTCCCGTCCACGACGAACGAGTCGACGAGGAAGCCTGGCGCGACCTCGGTGGGGGTGTCGATGAGGCGGTCGTAGTTCTCGAAGCGGTACTCGCGCTGCCCGGCCGAACGCGTGTCGCCGTTCAGAACGTGCCAGCCGGCCGGAGGCGCGATGGCGAGGGTGACGGCGTCCTGCTTGTGGCCATCGACGTACATGAAGAGGGACGCGCCGTTCCAGTTGGCGTGCGCGGTATCGAGGACGCTGAAGGTGCCGGAGAGCGAATTGTCGAACGACTTGTAGCGGACACGGACGCCGCGCGCGCCACCGGTTCGCACGACCCATCGCGAGCCGTTGGTCTTGTCCCAGGCGAGGGGCGCGCCACTGGCGTCGGTCGCGCGGAACTCCTGGATGTTCTTGGCGAAGTCCATCTTGGCGTAGCGCCCGGGCGACCAGACGGGCAGCTGGAGCGGTAGCGTGCTCCCGCGCGCGCCATCGATGTCGAGGGCGATCTCGTAGAGGTGCGACGCCGGGTCGGGCATCGCCACGCGGTAGGCGATGCGGAGGGGTACACCGACGGTCGTGCGCTGGGCGTGTACAGGTGCGGCCGCGAGCGCGACGGCGACGAGGGCGATCAGGTGGCGATGACGCACGATGCGGAATGTGGCGGAGGATGGATGACCGCCTGGGCGGAACGATACCGCCCAGGCGCATCAAGGTCCCGTTCTGGCCGACGCGCCGCAAGCGGCGCGCGCGCGTCACCGGCTTTTCGTCGCGCCAGGCGACCCGCGGCGGCGTCCACCTTCCAACTCCTACTGCCGACCCCCGACCGTTCAAACCCCTCTGAACTTCGGCGCCCGCTTGTCTCGAAACGCGCTCATTGCCTCGGCGACGTCGTGCGTGGAGAAGCAGTGCTTGATGTGCACGAGCTCCTCGCGGAGGGCGACGTCGAGCGATCGGTCGAAGGTGGCGGCCAGCAGGCGCTTGGTGAGCGCATGCGCTATTG
>JBBQYZ010000367.1:0-4436 GCA_038208205.1 Gemmatimonadales bacterium
CCCGTGAGCAGGCCCCCGTCCTCGCCGAGTACTATGAGCGGACCGGCCGGTCCATTCGCAGCCATGGGTGCTCGTATGGCCAGACCTGGGCCGACGTCCAGTTCCAGCGCATGCCGAACGTGTCACTCCTCCCGGGTGCCAAGGAGCAGGGCTGGGACGACCTCATCGCCGCCACCGATCGCGGCATCGCGATCATGGGCGACGGCAGCTTCTCGATCGACCAGCAGCGCTACAACGCGCAGTTCGGCGGGCAGCTGTTCTACGAGATCAAAGGGGGCAAGATCGTCGGCATGCTGAAGGATGTCGCCTATCAGATGCGCACCCCCGAGTTCTGGGGCTCGCTCGACATGATCGGCGGTCCCGGCAGCTACCACCTCGGCGGCGCGTTCAACGACGGCAAGGGACAACCCAGCCAGTCCAACGCGGTCAGTCATGGCTGCGTGCCCAGCCGCTTCCGCGGCGTGAACGTCATCAACACCGGAAGGAAGGCGTGACCGAGCTCCGATCCCTCGCCTCGGCGCGCTACCTCTCCCGCGAGGAGTGCGAAGCCCTTGCCCGACGCACGCTCGGCTTCGTGATCACACCGGACGGCGCACGGGTCAACCTCTCGAGCGGCAGCCGCGGCAACACACGGTTCGCGGTGAATCAGGTCTCTACCGGCGGCGACAATTACGACACCGCAGTCGCCGTCACGGCATACGTCGGCCGGCGCACTGGGACGAGCACGACCAATCAGCTCGACGACTCGTCCCTCCGACAGGCGGTCCAGACCGCGGAGCGTCTCGCGCGCCTTGCACCCGAGGACCCGGAGTTCCTGCCCGAGCTCGACGCACAGCAGCACGAGCCCGGGCGCGCCTGGAGCGACGCGACTGCGTCGCTCGACCCCCAGGGGCGCGCCGACGCCGTTCGGGCCATCACTGCGCCCGCTACCGCTGCAGGCCTAGTGTCCACCGGATATCTCGACACGCGTGCCGGGGCGACTGCCGTCGCCAACACCAAGGGCCTGTTCGCCTACGCGCGGAGCACCGCCGCGGTGCTGACCACGACGGTCCGCACCGCGGATGGCAGTGGCTCCGGCTGGGCCGGCGCGTCGCACCATGACTGGTCCCAGATCGACGCTGCCTCGCTCGGCGCGCGCGCCGCCGAGAAGGCTCGCGCTTCGCGCTCACCAGTCGCAGTGGAGCCCGGGCGGTACACCGTAGTCTTCGAGCCGACGGCGGTGGGAAATCTGGTGCAGTTCATCGCTACCGCGCTGGGTGCGCGGGCGGCCGACGAAGGGCGCTCGTTCTTTTCGCGGCCCGGCGGCGGCAACAAGATCGGTAGCAAGGTCGTCGACGAGCGGGTCACCATCATCTCCGATCCATTCGACCCCGATATCGCCGGTGCACCGTTCACCGGGGAGGGATCGCCGACCCGCCGCAGCGTGTGGATCGACAAGGGAGTCGTGACGAATCTCAACTACGATCGTTACTGGGCTCAGAAGAAAGGAGTTACGCCCACTGCGAGCGGTGGATCGATCAGGATGAGTGGCGGCACGAGCACGATGGAGGAGATGATCGCGTCCACACCTCGTGGACTTCTCGTCACCAGATTCTGGTATCTACGCCCAGTCGACCAACGAACGATTCTCTACACCGGCCTCACTCGCGACGGAACTTTCCTGATTGAAAGCGGAAAGATCACCAGAGCGGTCAAGAATTTGCGGTTTAACGACTCGCCCGTCTTCATGTTGAACAATCTCGAGATGCTCGGACAGCCTGTCCGTGTCAGCGCGAGCGAGGACGGCGGGCCGGGACAGGCAGTGATGGTACCGCCTCTCAAAGTCAGGGATTTCAACTTCACAAGCTTGAGCGACGCGGTCTGAGTTGCCGGGGTCGCTGTGTCTTCACGGTCTCGCCATGAGATCGTGCTGCGGTGGGACGGCGCTCCGGTGCCCGACCGCTGGCTCGTACGAACCACCGGGGGTTCGATCGGGCGTTCCACTCCGTTACAGGAGACATTACCATGGCCGCTGCGAAGAAGAGCTCGCGCAAGAGCGCGAAGAAGTCGTCCGCCCGCAAGAAGTCGTCGTCCAAGCGTACCGCGAAGTCGGGCGCGAAGAAGTCGGCCAAGCGCGGCGCGAAGAAGACCGCGAAGCGTGGCGCCAAGAAGTCGGCGCGCAAGTCCTCGCGCTAAGTCGTCAGTCGTTGTAAACGGAGAAGCCGGCGCATTCGCGCCGGCTTCTTTCGTTGCACCATCAGCCGTCAGGGCGCGCTCCCCTCAGCGGGAATACCTGGCCTGCGCCAGCTCGAGAATGCGCGCCACCAGCGCGTCGTGCGCGATCCCGGACTCCGCGGCAGCCCGGGCGAACTCGCCGCTCTGCTCGAGGTAGCAGTTCGGGTTCACCTCGATCACGTAGATCTTCTCATCCGCTGTCACCCGCAGGTCCACTCGTGCGTAGTCGCGCAGCCGCAGCGCGTTGAACGCATTGACCGCCACGGCCTGCATTCGCGACGCCAGCTCCGGCGGCACGTCGGTCGGGAAGATTGATTTCGTTCCGGCGAACTCCGCACCCGTCTCGGTGGTGCCACCCGTGCCGCCTTCGCCCCACTTCGCCTCGTAGCTCGCCACCTTTGGCCGGTCGGCCGGGAAGGCGCTGAAGTCCAGCTCGATGATCGGTAGCCCCTGTGGGTTCACGTTCCCCAACACCCCCACATAGAACTCGCGCCCCTCCACGAACTCCTCCACCAGCACCGGCGACTGGAATTCTCGCTGCAGCGCGTCCATCGTGCCGAGCAGTTCCTTCACGTCGCGCACGACGCTCTTTGAAGTGATACCCAGCGAGGCGTCTTCCTGTGGCGGCTTGACGATCAGCGGGAACTTGAGATCTCCAGCGTGGCCGAGCGCGCCGCGAAAAATCGTCGCGAACTCCGGCGTCCCGATCTTCTGGAAGCCGAGCACCATCTTGGTGAGGCTCTTGTCCCCCGCCATGAGGAGGCCAGCCGGACTCGAGCCGGTGTACCGCAGACCGATCAGATTGAGCAGCGCCGCAACGTTCGATTCCAACGCGCTCTTGCCGTCGAACGACTCGGCGAGGTTGAAGACGATCGCCGGGTCGGTCGCTCGCAGCGCGGCGATCACCGGCTCCACCTCCGCCGCGACTGGCACCCGCACCGGGTCATGACCGAGGGTGCGGAGCGTCTCCTCGATCTGGGACAGCACCGGATCCTCGGGTGGCTCTGCGGCATCGGCCCCGTGCAGCAACACGACCTTCATCACTTCACCTCGGCGCGCGCAGCGCGGAAAGCGTGGGTATACCGCCAGTGCATCGCCACGGCGGTGCCGAAGGCGGACAGCTCGATCAACGTCGTCGCCTCGAGACCCGCCACTCGGAGCCCGAGCGTTTCGGCGCGGCCCGCCAGCGCGCGGAGCAGTGAACGCACCGCCGATGGCCCTACCCCGGACCAGTACGAGAGGCGAGCGACCAGCTCTCCTTCATGCCGCTCAAGGTACTCGTGCGCTGGCTCGCCGGCGGGCGCGTCCTTTGAGGTTGCAAAGACGCGACGCAGATCGCCGTCGAACTGTCTCGCATCCCCCACCGCGAGGTGCTCGTCCTGCGCGTAGTGCTCCGCCAGCGTCCAATCCATCGCCTCGACCGGGAGATCATCGGACGTCAGCTCAGGAGCGTCCGGTGCGAGCGCCGACAGCTCGCTGACGACGCGGTCCATCCATTCGAGCTTCGCGAGCGCACCCCAACCACGATATTCGCTCCGCCAGTCCAGGCCGGGCGTGAGCCACACGGCGAACGTCTCTGCGAAATCTTCGTCGGGATGCTTCTGCGCATACCACCCGAGAATGTGGCGCACGTGCTCTCGCGAGAGCGGATCGGCGAGATAATGTTCCTCGTACGGTCGAGCGTAGTCGCCGAACATGGTGACGAAGTCGGTCCGTTCGTGAAGTCGGAAGGCGTAGTTGATGGCATGTCCGGCTTCATGCCTGAGGTATCGCATCGCTTCGTCGTCCCCTTCGATCGCGCCGGCATGTTCGGCCTCGATGCGCTCGAGCCGCTCGTCGGCGAGGTAGAAGGGAACTCCGATCAGCGGCGTGTCGTCAGGGCAGCCCCACTGGTCGCTGAGATAGACGGGAGGACGGAATGCCAAGCCTCGCTCGGCGAGCTCGTCGTACAGACGCGCCGTGAGCCGCTCGACTCGAGAGCCACCCACCGCGAGTCCGAGCTCCGAGATGCGTCGGCCGAGGAGCTGTGCGCGCTCCGTCTCCCATCGAGCGAGATCGTCCATCATGGGGCGAAAGGCAAGGCGCGTACCGACCCCATGAAACAAGAAGCGCCGCGGTATGACCGCGGGGCTGCGGGTCAGCTCCGGCGACTGCTCACGCCGGCTGCGTCACGTCCTTAAAATACTCCTCGGGGGTTTCAGCCCCTACGTAGGCGAAGAACC
>JBBQYZ010000368.1:0-4422 GCA_038208205.1 Gemmatimonadales bacterium
CTGATCAACCTCGCGAGTCCGGACCCGGTGTTGCGGGCGCGGTCGATCGCGTCGTTCACGAGCGAGCTGCGGCGGTGCGATGCCCTCGGACTCGATTTTCTCGTGTCGCATCCCGGCAACTACATGGATGTGCGTGAGGCCGGCATCGCGCGCAACGCGGACGGAATCAATCAGGCCCTCTCGGCGGCGCCGGGCCGGACGGTGCTCTGCCTGGAGACCACGGCCGGTTCGGGTACCGCGCTCGGGTCCACCTTCGAGGAGCTGGCGGCGATCATCTCGCTGGTCGATCCCGCATATCGCGATCGCGTCGGCATCTGCCTCGACACCTGCCACGTCTACTCGGCGGGCTACGACCTCGTGGGCGATTACGATGGAGTGGTTGCACATCTCGACGACACGATGGGGCTCTCGCGCCTTCGTGTCATGCACCTCAACGATTCCAAGACGCCTTTCTCCTCGCGGCGCGACCGGCACGAGCTGATCGCGGAAGGGTCGCTTGGCGAGTTGCCCTTCCGGCGCATCATGACTGATGAGCGACTCGTGCGGGTGCCCAAGGTCATCGAGACGCCGAAGCTCGAGGATGCGACGGCGACCGACACCCGCATGCTCGAGCGGTTGCGCGGATACGCGACCGCGGGCGAGTAACTGCGGACGGGGGATTGCCCACTGGCGGCCTCCGCCGAGCCTCCCGCTAACGGCGGTCCTTTCGGGCCGGCGCTTTCGCACGCTGGCCGTGCTTGGCCCGTCGCGTCGCCCGTTGGCGTGCTTCGCCCTGGTGAACGATCGTCGTGGCGGCTCGAGCTCCCTTGCGTCCTGTCGGCTCGAACTGCTTGCCGAACGCCACGTTGTACGAGACGAAGAAGTGCTCGATCTCCCTCACGAGCGTTTCGCCGAGATCGTCGAGGGAACGGACATGCTCGTGAACGCGAGACTTCGCCGCGACGGCCACCAGCCGATCGTTCTGCTCCACCCGACCGTCGCGCTCGGTCTGGCGAGCGGTGATCACGCCGAGGAGCCGTGAGGGAACGAGGCATCCGGCGAACGCGGGCTCGTCCATCAGCACGAGGACGTCGAGCGGATCGCCGTCCTCCCCCAGCGTCGAGGGGACGAAGCCGAAGTCGAAGGGAAACGAGGCGCCGGCAGGGAGCACGCCACTGAGCCGGAACACACCGAGCGCCGGGTCGAACGAGCACTTGTTCCGACTTCCTTTCGTCGTCTCGACCACGGCATTGAGGTCGTCGGTTTCGACGTCGAACGCGGGGAGGTTGGCGATCGAGTGTCGCGGTGCCATGCGAGGTGCGGGTGTGGGACCGGCGCCACGTGCAAGGGCCGGTCCGGTGCGGCGCCTATTCGAGGGAGAAGCGCGTAACGTCGCCTTCGACGGTGTCGGAGCCGACCCCCACGTACAGATGCCGGTCGGTGACGGACACCGACCAGAGGTTCCGGCGCTCCAGCCGCGCGGCGAGCGCGTCGATCAGCGCGCGGTCGATCGCGTACAGTTCGAGCGCCGCCGCACGGTGGATTCGCTCACCCGCGAGCTGTCGTACGAGCTGCCTCGGCTCGCGGTGCGTGTAGACTGCGACGCGTGGGGACGCCTTGCTCGCCTTGTGCAGGCGCGCGGCATCCGGTGCGCCGACGTCGATCCACACGCGCACGGCGCCCGTCAGATCCACCACGGAGAGCGCGGGCACGTCGGGCTCTGCGATCCCCTTCGAGAATGAGATGCCCTCGGTAAACTCGAGACAGTAGGCCAGCACGCGGGACAACAGATACTCCTCGGTCTCCGACGGCTGGCAGGCGACGCGAAAAAGGAGCGTCTCATACACGCCGCGGTCGACGTCGGCGAGCTGGATCTCGAAGTTGTAGATGGTGGCGGTGAGCGCCATGCGTCAGCGAGGAGCGTGAAGTCGCGCGCGTCCGGACCAGAAGAGGAACACCGGAACGCCCGCCGCCAGCAGGAGCGCGCCGCGCAACGCGTTCCCTGGGTTCGAGACGATCGCTCCGCAGACAACGTACACACAGGCCAGCACGAACAGCACGACGATCCACGGGAAGAGAGGTGCGCGGAATCCCTCCGCACCTCGACCACGGTCGCGACGGCGAAAGACGAAGAGAGTCGCCGCGGTCACACCGAAGAAGATCCAATCGGCAAAGGTGACCCAGTCGAGCAGCTGGCCGTAGCTCCCGGATACGATCAGCACGATCGCCCACGCGCCCTGCGCGGTGATCGCGGCGACCGGAGTGCGAAACCGAGGGTGCAGCCGCGCGAATCGAGCGAAGAAGAGCCCGTCGCGCGCCATTGCCTGGTAGACGCGCGGCGTCACGAGGATGACGAGGTTCAGAAAGCCGAAGGTCGAGATCGCAATGCCTGCCGCGATCAGTCGCCGCCCGACGTCGCCGAAGTGCGCCCCCATGACGTCGGCCGCGGGAGCGTGGCTCGCGGCCAGCCCAGTCACGCCGAGTGCGCGAAGGTAGGTGACGTTCGCGGCGAGGTACGCGCTGGCTACGATGGCTACGCCCAGAATGAGCGCGCGCGGCAGGTTCCGGCGCGGGTTCACCATCTCCTCGGCGACGAAGTTCGCCTGCTGCCAACCGCCATAGGCAAAGAGGACAGGCACCAGCGCAGTGCCGAGCGCGAGCACGAGCGAAACCGCGGACGCGGACGCGGTGCCAGCATCGATGCACGACGCTCCGGCGCACGCCGCCGGCGCAGGTCCGCTGCGATCGGAGAGCAACGCGCCGACCACGAGCCCGGCGATGGTGAGCAGCTTGAGCAGGGTGAACACATTCTGCGTCACCGCCCCCGGCCGTACGCCAAGGACGTTGACGAGCGACAGCAACGCGATGGCCGCTGCCGCGAGCCACGGCTCGTGTTCTGGCGAGAGCCCAAGGAGGGGGGCGGCGTAGCTCGCAAAGGTCACGGCGACGGCTGCGGCGGCACCGGTGGCAATGGCGAGCAACAGCGCCCAGCCGTACAAGAACGCCGGTAACGGTCCGAACGCCTCGCGGAGATATACGTAGCCCCCGCCGGCGGCAGGTCGACGCGCGCCCAATTCGGCGAAGATGAATGCGCCAAGGATCGCCACCACGGCGCCGAGGCCCCAGGCCGCCATGATGCGGCCCGGCGTCCCGACACGCTGCGCCACGATTGCCGGGTTGAGAAAGATGCCCGACCCGATGATGCCGCCCACCACCAGCATCGTGCTGGAGAAGAGGCCGATGCGGCGCGCATAGCCGGCACCTGTCGAGTCAGCCGGCAGGGTCGGCTCGGCGGAGGGCGGACTGGCGGGTGCGTACATCGCCACCGGCACCAAGGGCGACGAGATAGAGTGGGGCAGGCGTGACCGCGAGCAGCAACACCACGCTGCCGCGAGCACCAGCGAACTTTCCCTCGGTGATAACGACCACGTCGTGCTGCCGGAAGACGACGCCGTGGGGCGAATCACCGGCGAGCCACCGGTCGCCGGCGCCGCGCTGAGCGCTCACGACCGGGCGTCGCGGCCTGATCGGTGGTCGCGAGAGTGCCGCCGTGCTGATTGCCCGAATGGCGACTGCGGCTTCCAATTTCGATCGTCCACCCAGTCCTCACACAGTCAGGGTCGCTGGCCGGTCGCGCCTTCGCGAGGCGTGAACCTGGCAGGCCCCCTGGGCGTTGTAAAGGCGCGGTTCGACCCTTGCCCTGCGGGGAGAGCTCGATACTGTTCCGCCCCCGCCTAGCCCCTGCCGTTCGCATCCGCCAGATTTCCTACATGACACGTCAAGACGCAGACACGCTCGCCAAGGTCGAAGTCCTCGAAGATCTCGAAGCGGTCGTTCACGACCTCATGGTAACCCACGAGGCCAAGCGCGTTCTCTGGTTCCCGAGTGAGCTGCTCGCCGCGGCTCCGGACACGGACCCCGATCACCACCTTCGCGAGCTGCGCGAGCGCTCGTCGGGCATCAGCCTGCCGGCGCGCGTCGCACTGGCGCTGAACCTCCTCACGGAAGAAGGGCTGCCGCACTTTCATCGCCTGCTCGCCACGTACCTCGGCGGTGACACGTTCTGGTCCAAGTGGACCAACCTGTGGACGGCAGAGGAGGACCGGCACGGCGCCGTGCTGCACGACTACATGCACGACAGCCGGATCCTCGACAATCCCGTGCTCGAGCGCATGCAGTTCGAGTACCTGAAGGCGGGATTCGAGCCGGCCTGGGACAAGGACCCGTATCGGGTGTTCGTCTACACCACGCTGCAGGAGCGCGCGACGCAGGTGAGCCATGCCAACACGGGCAAGCTCGCGGGCAAGTACGAGCCGCTGATCGGCACCGTGCTATCCAACGTCGCCAAGGAAGAGGCTCGGCACTACACGTTCTATCGCACGATCTTCAAGGAAGTGCTGGCGCGCGATCCCAACACGGCGCTCGCGTCGGCCGCGGAGATCA